>JBJOIB010000346.1:0-10742 GCA_046047375.1 Bacteroidota bacterium | reverse complement strand
TCTCAAAGAAGCAATGGAAGACATCGGTACTAAAAAACCTGCACATGGTGATCTCACACGCTGGGTCAACCAAGGGGTGCTGCTACTCAATGCAACGCTCACTGTGCGTGAAGGGGAGTCGTTTTCGCATGCCGGAAAAGGTTGGGAACGACTTACAGACGCAGCCATCAAAGCAGTAAGCCTTCACCGCGACCACGTGGTATTCATCTTGTGGGGCAGTCACGCGCAAAAAAAGGAAACGCTCATCGATTCTAACAAACACCTGATCATCAAAGCCCCGCATCCATCGCCGCTTTCAGCCTATCGTGGATTTTTCGGCTCTCGTCCTTTCTCTAAAACAAATCGCTGGCTCAATGAACACAACATGGATTCAATTATCTGGTAGCATCTTCGCTTTTTTATTGCTCACATTGGTAAGCTGCACGAAGTCTGTAGATTCCATCGCGCCTTCTGTTACCATTAGCGCAATCGCTTTAGATTCTATTGTCCCGCATACAGCGGGGATGCCGTTTTCGTTTGATGTATCGTTCTCAGATGAAGGTGAACTGAACCAAGGACGCGTCAAGGTAATACCGGTGAAAGGAAATACCCTCGATTCGATTTCGTACGGTGGATGGAACGATGCGCTGGTGCTGGATCTCTCCGGACAAACGGCTTCGAGAAGTGTTACGCTTGAACCCATTGAAGCAGCAATTGGCCGCTATCAAATCCAAGTGGATGCTATCGATGATAAGGGAAATGCATCCGCAACGCGTCGCTTTTACCTGAACCTTCAAGACTGGAATCTCCCGGTGATATCTCTTTCATCGATTAACGACGATGCATCTCAACCGGTGGCTTTGAGCGGAGAAACCAATTTGCTGCTGGAAGGAACAGTGGAAAGTATGTCGCCCATTGCTTCCCTCGAAGCGGAAATGGGAGGCGTTGTGCTCGATGCAATCGCTCCAAATGCTTATTTGATCGACCTTTCCACGTGGACTGTGATTCTGCCTCAGGGCCTTTCGGGATCAGATACGCTGCGCATTTCAGCATCGAACGTCAATGGGGTTGCAACACGCTCGTACGTGGTTAACTTCGATTGAAATATCAGTCTTCCAACATCCAAATGGCCTCGGCCAGCTCATTAGCCGTTTTCAGATCACCAACTGATCGCGCCAACAGCTCACCCTGCTTGTACACCGCTATCGCTTCTTCCACGCGACCCATGTCTTCATGAATTTTACCCAATTGATAGTATCTCGGCAAATAGGAAGTAGGCAAACTTTCAAATACTTCAATGGCCTCTTGGAACTGATCGATTTTCTTCAACTCAAGGCCTAGCGCATAACGCAGAAAAAGATCGTCTGGCTCTTCCTGCAACATTTGTCGAATCTGTTCTATGCGGTTCATCGGTTCTTTACCTGAATGATATGCGATGATGGGAATGCTAGTCCAACCTCGGTTCCTGCGCTTATGGGTTGATCTGTGGATGCGTTCCAAAGGCGTCCCTTCCATTGCACTTGCACCAAGTAAGATCGTCCCTGGTACATGCAAGAAACCACTTTACCGTCGTTTCCAGGCACCAATTGGGTGTTCTCAGCGCGAATGATGGAGAGCGAATCCTGTGTCTCTGTTACGGTATTGTACGGGCCAAACAATCCGGCCACATAAGCGTCTGCAGGGGTAAGGTAGATGTCTTCAGGCTTGCCCACTTGCCGCACTTCACCGTCTTTCAAAATCACAATTTTATCGGCAATGGCGAGCGCATCTTTGGTGTCGTGTGTAACGAAAACAGACGGAATATTCTGTTCTTTGAGCAAGGCGCGCAGGTCATGTCGAAAATTGAATTTCAACGATTCGTCGATGTTCGAAAATGGCTCATCAAACAAGAGCAATTGAGGCGATGCGGCGAGCGATCGAGCAATGGCCACGCGCTGTTGCTGCCCTCCACTGAGTTCGTGTGTTCGCCTTTTTTCAAAGCCACCCAACCCTACCATTTCCAGAAAATGCGATGCCGCAAAAGCGCTTTTTCGCCCCAGTTCAATGTTTTCACGCACAGAGAGGTGCGGAAACAGGGCGTAATCCTGAAATACCATCCCGATGTAACGATGCTCCGGCATCATGGCGTAGTTCGATGAACACAACAAACGGTCATTCATGGTCACTTCCCCAGCATCCGGATGCTCAAATCCGGCGATGATCCGCAACAAGGTCGTTTTACCACTGCCGCTCTCGCCTAAAAGAGAAACAACCTCTCCCGGTTCCACCGTGAAATCGCACGAGGTAAGCACCTTGTGGCGACCAAACGACTTTGTGATGCCTGAAACGAGGAGAAAAGGGTTCATTTTGTTCGGAGCATTCGGTGAAGCAAAAGTACAGGAATCAACCCAACGATCACCAGCGACAAGGCCGGAAGTGCAGCGCGGGTGAGCATTTCATCATCGGCGTACTCAAAAGCTTTGGTGGCGAGGGTGTCGAAATTGAACGGACGAAGGATCAATGTAAGAGGTAATTCCTTGAAAATATCGATCATCACCAAGGTGGAAGCAATCAAAATTCCTTTTCCCGATAGCGGAAGAAAAACCCGCGTCAACAGCTTGAACGGTGACAGTCCTACGGAGAGCCCTGCCTCAAACAAACGCCCGCTTTGCTTTTCACTTTCAGCATGTATCGGCTGGTATGCCACGCCGGAAAAACGCACAGCGTAAGCCAGTAGAAGCGCACCGAGTGATCCTGATAAAAACAGTCCGCGGTCAATCCACTGATCTGCGTATTTGCTGAATATCATCACGCCGATGGCAATGATGGCGCCCGGAATGGTGTATCCTACC
Organism: Bacteroidota bacterium; assembly: GCA_046047375.1. Lineage (GTDB taxonomy): Bacteria > Bacteroidota > Bacteroidia > Flavobacteriales_D > Sanyastnellaceae > RI-182. The sequence continues at coordinate 7,932 of JBJOIB010000346.1, read as the reverse complement.
GCGATACTCTTTCCCAGCCAAAAACTAAAGCGCGTACGCACCAATTGTCGAACAAATTGGGTCAACACAACCACTACAATCACAACTGCAGCTCCTGAAAGGGCAGTCAATAGGGAGTTGAAGGCTAAGTGCCACCACTCTTCACTCGCCCGCGATGCATCAGACATGTTGATCAAATACACCAAATAGAGGAGGGGTAGAACAAAAGCTGAAACAAAAATGGCAGAAGCATATCCTGTCGCAAGTCCTGCCTTCCAACCATGCAGCGCTCGTCGCTCAATCGGACGAGAACGATGCGATTCTGCTACCGCATTCCGCTTGTGGATCCACGATTCCAATCCGCCGAGTAAGGCGACAAGAAAGAACAAATAAAGCGAAAGACGAACGGCAGAACCCAAATCACCAAGGGAAAACCACGCGGTAAATATGCCCGTGGTAAACGTAGGAATACCAAAGTACTTCATGGCTCCATAATCGTTCAACACCTCCATGGTAACCAAAAACACACCACCGGCAATTGCGGGTCTTAATAACGGGAGTAAGACTTTGAATATCAATTTATTGCGTTCAATACCGAGTGAACGGGCACTTTCGAGGTAGCTTGTGTACCTACTTTCGATGGCGACGCGTGTGGTGGCAAATACGTACGGGTAAAGCACCAATGACAATACGGCAATCAACCCCGGTAAATGCAATAAATCGAAGTGCCAGTTGTCGCGCCCCAAGCTTCTTCCAAGCAGGTGCAAAGGTCCGGCGTAGGCAAACATGCCGGCATATACATATGCAGCAATGTAAGCTGGAAAGGCGAGAGGAAGCAACAGGGCAAACCGAAAAAAACGCGCTCCGGGAAAGGTGAACAAGGAGGTAAGCAAGGCCAATGACACTCCAATCAACAAGGTTAGAGTGCCCGTTCCAACAGCTATGAGGAGTGTATTGACGGCATAACGCGGAAGCAAGGTGTTGCTTATGGCGCGAAACGAAGCACTGGGCTCACCCAAACTGAGAAACAACAGGGCAAGCGGCGTGAGAACAAGCAAAACGAGGAACACCGCCAAAAATAGCCATGTTCCTCTTCTTACCCGGAGAAAGCCCGGACGTCCGATTCCGGTGAAGTGAAAATCAGTTCCAGCCAACTTCATTGAAAATTTCAACGGCACGGCCATTCAACTGACCGAGCTTTTCAAGAGGCAATGCATCTTCATTGAACAGCCCCATTTTGGCTACCACTTCTGATAGTTGAGCTTCTGTGTTCACAGGATATTCGTAGTTGGCATCGGCAAACTTTTGCTGAACATCGGTACGAAGCAGGAATTCAATCAACTTCAGTGCATTGTCCTTGTGAGGTGCATATTTTGCAATGCCAGCACCTGAGATGTTAATGTGTGTTCCACGTCCTCCCTGGTTCGGAAACAACAGCTTCACTCCCTCTGCGGCTTCTTTCTCCACCGGATTATCTGAAGCCAGCATCTTTCCAACGTAATACGTGTTTACAATCGCAATGTCTCCTTCGCCAGCCGCAATGGCCGATACCTGATCGCGGTCGTTACCCTGCGGATCACGCGCAAAATTGGCAACCACCCCTTGCGCCCATGCGATTGCGCCCGAATCACCATTGTTCGCAATGATGGACGCTAACAACGACTGATTGTAGATGTTATTCGATGTACGTGTGAGTACTTTACCTTTCCAGATTGGATTGGCGAGGTCTTCATAGGATTTCAATAATGAAGTATCAACCCTGTCTGGTGCATACGCTAACACCCGTGCACGCATGGTGAGCGCCGTCCATAAATTCTCTGATGAACGCAAGTGCTGGCGAACGGTCTTTTCAATAAACGGTGAGGTAGATGGCTGCAACAAATTCATCTCCGCCGCGCGAACCAAACGGCCGGCATCGGAGGTAAGCAACAAATCAGCCGGACAATTCTGACCTTCATTTTGCATCCGCACCAACAACTCATCAGCAGAGGCGTTGATCACGTTTACTTTAATTCCGGTCTCTTTGGTGAATTGCTCGAATAGCTCCTGATCCACATCGTAATGCCGGTGGCTGTAGATGTTAACTTCTTGGATTTCAGTATTTTGTTCGTTCGTAGAGCTGGTGCATGAAAAAAGTGCCAACGCAGCTACAACAAAAAGCGTTCTCATAATCTTGATTTTGCGAGGCAAATATACAGTCATCTGCTTACGCAGCGTGTACCCTCTTTATGGTATTTCACGGGGCAATTATCCACACTTTAATCTTGCGGTCATCACCGGCTGAAATCAATTGGTTTGTTTCAGGTAACCACAGCAAACTATTGATGGAATGGGTGTGTGCAGCGTATTCAGGTCGCTCTATGCGCGCTAAAAAATCCATACTCGAAAGGTCCCAAAGCTTGATGGTTTTATCGCGACTTCCTGTAGCGAGCAAGCGTTGATCGGGAGAAACCGCCATGGAATAAATGGAAAAGTTGTGGGCGGGAATTTCCATGAGCAGCGAATGGTCGGCGCGTCGCCACAGTTTTAACAAGCCATCTTTTCCCCCTGAAATCAAGACCGGTTTTTGCGGATGAGCGGTCAAGCTATAAGTGCCTCCTTCGTGCGCGTAAAACGTGTTTAGGATGTTGAGCCAGGGCAGATCGAGCATGGTTATTGAACCATCACCAGCTCCTACATGAAGGCGATCATCCACCACAAGCAATGTGCGAATTTTTGCGTCCACTACCTTGAAATGGCGCACCAAACGCCACGTTCCAATTTCCCAAACGCTTAAAAATCCATCTCCACCACCTGCTATAAGCCAGTTTTCATCTGCAACTTCCAACAAAGCAAAAACGCCCTGGGTATGCACCTTGAACAAATGTTCTTCTTTCTTTTCGCGGAGATTGATGATGTGCAACCCGCCCGCAAGGGTGCCGCAAGCCATGTACGAGGCATCTTTGCTGCACCACAGGCACAATCCTGGATGCTCAAGCTTCACTGAAAAAGGAGATGCAACGCCCGATGCTATGTTCCATTCTGCAACGAAATGATCACCGGAAATCGTCAACACATGGTCTGCTGTTCGACCTCGGTGCAGTTGATAGATTGGACCTGCATGGCCCGACATTTCAGTCACTTTTTCGATTTTCATCGTACCTTGCACTTCAAAGAATCACTACCATGGCATACGTATGGCCGGCTATGGCCTTTCTCATCATCATCCTCTTTGTTCGCTATCGGAGAAATCTGAAACGACCGGATTGACAACGTCTTCTGCCGGGTTTATGAGCAAAGACAATCCTGCGCCGAGCAGAAAAAAGAAAGAAGCCAGGTAAAACCCTGGTTTCATGACCACTTGGAGGAGCGTTTCTTGTTTTTCAGCAGAGTGCTTTACGCCGATGTAAATAAGAATCATGAGCAATAGCGCCGCCAATCCGCTCGCTGCACCCCACCATTTTTTGTACCTGCGTGATACCCAAATGGATATCGCCCCCGTGAGCGCGCAAACCAAAGCAGCTATAGCAAATGGATTGGGCTTCACATCGGCGCTGTCGTCTTGCATTTTTCGACCTAATATGGTCGGCTTTTCAATCCCTACCACCATATCGGTGCCCGAAACGGTCATGAGCGACTGATTGTTGCACTTCATCTCAAAAAACGGGAGGAAGAACATCAAAATACCAAGAACAAAAATCAGGGATACGGGCTTGTGACTCACTTTTGGCTTGCCATTGAAGTTGATCTTGATGCTTATTCCTTCTGAATTCGTCATTTCGTGCTACTTTCCGCGAATATACAAAGAATGCTGCGGCGAATAAAACGGCTGATTGATTACCTTTGCGCTTTCATTTTTCAACCATGAGCAAACCGTCGATTCCAAAAGGAACAAGAGATTTCGGTCCGAAAGAAATGGCCCGCCGACAGTGGATTTTCACCATCATTCGCGAAACGTTTGAACGTTACGGTTTTGAGCCGATTGAAACCCCTGCTTTCGAAAACCTATCTACATTGACGGGGAAGTACGGCGAAGAGGGGGATCAGCTCATATTCAAGATTCTCAACAACGGGAATTTTCTGGAAGCCGCAAGCGGTGACGCCTACGCCGAAGGAGATTCGAAGCGTTTCTCTTTTTCGATTTCAAAAAAAGCGCTCCGCTATGACCTCACTGTTCCGTTCGCCCGATTTGTGGTGATGAACCAACACGCGCTCGCTTTTCCGTTCAAACGCTACCAAATCCAGAATGTGTGGCGCGGTGATCGCCCCGGAAAAGGCAGATACCAAGAGTTTTATCAGTGCGATGCCGATATCATCGGTTCGGATTCCCTACTCAATGAAGTGGATCTCGTGAAAATCTTCGATGAAGTGCTCACCCGATTGGGAATTCCCGGATTTCAAATTGTGATCAACAACCGTAAAGTGTTGGCCGGAATCGCTGAATTGGCCGGTGTTTCGGATAAGTTGACGGATATGACGGTGGCCATCGATAAACTCGATAAAATTGGTCGCCAAAAAGTGGAAGAAGAACTGGTTCAGCGGGGCTTTTCTGCGGATCAAGTGCAGGCCCTCGAGCCACTGTTCGCATTGCCAGAGTCGAACAAAGACGCACTCAACTTCCTCGAAAAGGCGTTGCAAAACTCTGAAATTGGAAGCAAAGGTGTGCTCGAATTGCGCACGGTGGTGGAGTATGCAGAATCACTCGGACTGAAAGGAGGAACCCTTCGGGTAGATCCTACCCTGGCGCGTGGACTCAACTACTACACAGGGGCTATCTTTGAAGTGAAGGTTCCCACAGCGTCTGTTGGAAGTATCTGCGGAGGTGGACGCTACGATGACCTCACAGGAATTTTCGGATTACCAGGAATATCAGGGGTAGGAATTTCCTTTGGAGCCGATCGCATTTACGATGTGCTGGAGGAGTTTAACTTGTTCCCGTCAGAAGCAGGAAAAACAACGCAACTCCTGTTTGTAAACTTCGGTCAGCAAGAAGAACGCTTTTGCATGCAACAGGCTGAAGTGCTGCGTAATTCAGGCCTCCGAGTGGAGGTGTATCCGGAAGCTGCCAAAATGAAAAAGCAAATGAAGTACGCCGATGATAAAGGCATTCCTTTCGTTGCATTGGTAGGTGAGGAGGAAATGCAAACCGGTAAAATCTCGGTTAAGCGCATGGCCGACGGTGAACAACGCACTCTCTCTTTTGAAGAACTGCTCTCCTTCGTGCAAGCGTAAATTGCGCCCCTCTTGAAACTTGCCAAGATTCCTGCTGTTTTAGTAGCATGGAAATTCGCAATGTGAGTTACAAAAATCCCGACGTTTGGGAAATGGTCTATGCCGTCTCCGGTCGTCCAATTCCATTCTTCCGCTCTATCATGGAAGGGGGCAGTGGATCGCCACGGGGTGTCCTCTCGGGCGGTGCAGCGGTTATTGATGAATTCTTGAACGAGACTTCAAACCTGAAGTATGTCAACATGCAACGCACCCTCCAAGGAGCCATCCTCTATTTCAAGGTGCGGCTGGAGGTCTATGGAATCCCCATTCCTCAATCTACCCCGCTATCGGTGCAAGAAAATGAGGTGAGCTTGTTCAACGGTGACCTTCGCTTCACCTTTAAACCGGGCGAACGCAAGGCATGGAAAGCCTTTTTTCTCAAGGCCGGATGGGATAAAGACATCATCAATCAAGCCTTCTTAGACTAAGTTTCGGTCGGTGTAGGGATGCTTCAAGCTGAAGCGATGATTTTTCGGTACCTTTCACCTATGATTCGATGGATTTTCAGCACCATTCTCTGCGTTTTTTTCTTTCACACACAAGGACAATGTCCGCCCGGTGAGATACAAGATTGCAATGGAAACTGCTACCCTGCCTCATGGATCGGCGATGGCGTTTGCGATGACGGGGTGCAATTCCCCTCTGACTTTATGTGCGCTCAGTTCAATTACGACAACGGCGATTGCGATTGTCCGGAAGGTCATTTTGTAGATTGCAGCGGGAATTGTTGGCCCAACGAGTTGCTTCAATACTTAGGTAACTGGCATTGCAACAGGGGTTTGTGGGAAAGCAGTCTGGTTTATTTCAATCACGGACCAGTGGAGTTGGATTTCAATTGTGAGCTCTTCAATTTTGACAATGGCGATTGCATTACTGCGGGATGCACGGATCCGCTCGCGGAGAATTACTACATCCACGCCGATCAAGACGATGGCTCGTGTTTCTATGGAACCTGCGCTGTTGGAACCCAAGACTGCATGGGCAATTGCGTTCCGGCGTCGTGGGTAGGCACTAACACGTGCGATGGAAGCTCCGAAAATCCGCTTGATCATTTCCTCCAAGGCGCTTACCCCAACAACTTGCTCGCTAGCATTCCTACCGGTGATGCGCCCCGTGGCATGTGTGTGCTGCCAGACGGGTCAAAAGCATACGTGGGTGGCACGGATGTATTATCAGTCATCGATCTCGAAGGCACGGGCTGCGATCAGGTAACATTCATCCCCACATCGGGGTTGATATATTCGCTCGCCCCCTCTCCCGATGGATCGCTGGTTTTTGGAGCCAGCTATACAGAAGATCTGGTGCAGGTTTTTGAAACCACCAACAATACGGTGATTGCTGAGATTGCCGTGGGTGAAAATCCGCTAAAAATATGGACAGGCAGCACAGGAGCGCACGTTTTTGTATCGTGTAGCTTTTCAGATGAGGTGTATATGATTGATGCCTCTACCTTTCAAGTGGTGCATGTGTTTGCAACCGGATATCAACCCCGTAACATCTGCACATCCTCGGATGATTCCATGCTCTTCATCGCTGATTGGGGTGCCGCAACTATGACGGCTTATGCTACTTCGCCACCTTATCAGTTGTTGGCCACGGTTCCAGTGGATTATTACCCACAGGCCATTTGGGCTACGCCCGATGATCGGTATGTGTTGGTTGCCAATTTCGGTTTCGATTTTAGTTACGACCACTGTTCGGTGATTCGCACTGCTGATTGGCAGGTGATTGCGCGTTTGCAAACCGGTGCAGGTCCGGAAGATATGTTGGGTTTAGGCACCAGCGGACAGTACCTGTATGTGTCTAATTGGGGCATGCCGTGTTGTTTTTACACCGCAGAAGATGTATGCTGTTCGGCCGAATTGAACCAAGGTTCGGTTTCCATCATCGCCTTGCCGAATTTCGATGATCTCGTTACTGAGGGTACTGTTCCCAATCCAATCCCCTATATCAACGCTACGCTTCAAACCGTGCCGTTGAATGCTGAGTATAGCTTCGGAATGGCGGCTGATCCGGGCGGTAAGTTCGTGTATATCGTCAATAAAGACAGTGATATCTTGTCTGTAGTAGGTTTTGAAGGGGCAACTGCTTCGCAGGATGGAGAAAGGTGCGACAATGCACTGCCTGTTACAACCCTAACTTCGTGTATTCAAAGCGCAACCACCTGCTACCATGATGATTACAACGAAGCTTGTCCGTTCACTGAAGTAGGAGGGGTGGATGTGGTTTTCAGATACACGCCTTCTGTCAACCTTTCAGGCACGGTTGACTTGTGCGAATCGGATTTTGATACAAAAGTCTATTTCTACGAAGATGCCTGTACAACAGGACAGCCCATGGCATGCAACGATGACTACTGCGGTGAGAACGGATGGCGATCGTCTCTACAGGAAGTCACATTACGGTCAGGCCATACCTATTACATGGTGGTTGACGGGTATGGAGCCGGCGATAAAGGAGCCTTTGAGCTGTGTTTCGACATGACCTGCATTTCCGACCTCAACGGAGACGGCGTCATCAACGTAGCAGATATATTGCTACTCATCGCAAATACCGGAAACACCTACGGCACATCCGATTTACTGATGCTCATTTCCGATTTCGGAAGCGCGTGTGGGTATTGAAGTGGGGTATAGCTTGTGCGGTTTGAAGGGGTCGGGTTATTACATTGAGCGATAACGGTTTGCTTGTTGCTGCAGTTGG
>JBJOIB010000345.1:0-6192 GCA_046047375.1 Bacteroidota bacterium | reverse complement strand
ATGGAAAACGGAAGCGTTTTTTGGAATAACTGGTTCGGTCTTGACTTGGTAACACAAACTATGCAGGTGCAACGCGGGCTTGGGGCTTCCAAGCTCGCACTGCCTGCCATTGGCGGAACGGTAAACGTAATTACGCAAGGCATTGAGTCGAAGCGCAAAACGACCGTGAAACAAGAATACGGTACCCCAGGTATGGTACGGACCACTGTTGGTCATACCAGTGGACGCCTAAACGGCGGATGGGGATATACCCTTGCAGCCTCTTACAAAAATGATCAGGGTTGGGTAGATCAAATGTACACCAAGGCTTGGTTTTACTATGTAAAGGTTCAAAAAGAGCTCGGAAATCACATGCTGAGCATTTCAGCTATGGGAGCACCCTCTGAAAATGCCACTCGCTCCTACCAACAGCGCATAGCAACATTCGATAAAGACATGGCCCGGGGCCTTTTCAAAGGAACCGATGAGCAATATGCGCGCATGCAAGACTACGCCAATAGGTATTTCACCATTTTCAATGATGATGCCTTGGGTAACAATCTAACTATAGCACAGCAAGAGCAGGCCATCGCCGATCTCAACGCAGAGTATGGATATGCTTCCAAGGCTGATTTCGAAGCTGAGATGGGGGAATACGATTTCATCGACACCACGAATCCGGTTTCGAAAGGATTGAAATACAACGTACACTGGGGAAATCTCAACGGGTCTGTGCTAAATGAACGGGTGAATACCTACCATAAACCTCTTTTCTCTTTCCGCCATTCGTGGAAAGCGAGTGATAAGTTGTTCATTTCGAACATTTTGTATTCATCTTATGGTTACGGCGGTGGAACAAGTCTCTCTCCTGCCCTCGGAAGTGGTGATTACGATGAAAATGGACAAGTCAATTTCCAAAAGTTTTATGACGCCAACGTAAATGGCTCACCGCCCTTTTTTCAACCGAACATAGATCCACAGTATTCCGATACCGAGATCAAAGCAGGTTGGATTTTGCGCAAAGCATTCAACAACCACTACTGGTATGGCTTGCTAAGCACCTTTCAATACGATCACAGTAAACAGTGGACCTTCAGCGGCGGACTCGATGCCCGTATTTATCGCGCATCACATTACGGTGAAGTGTATGATTTGCTCGGCGCAGATTACTGGGTAGACCAATTTGCCGCTCCCGGCAACGAATTCCGACTGAACCGAGTAGGTGATAAAATCGGTTACCACAACGATGCCCTTGTGAAATGGGGAGGTTTGTTTGGTATGGCCGAGTTTAAAAACCAACTCTGGAATGCCTTCCTGAATTTGACTACTGTTTATCAGGGCTACAACAGAGTCGACTACTTTGCCGATTTAAATGAAGATGGCAGCTACGCTGAATCGGGCTGGAAATGGATTCCGGGGTTCACCGTGAAGACTGGCGGTAACTATAAAATCAACGAGTACAATAGCGCATTTGTAAACCTCGGTTACCTCAACCGCACTCCGGTTCACCGCAATGTGATTGGCAACGACAATCAATTTGTAGAAAATACTGCGAACGAATTGATCAGCTCGGCAGAGTTCGGCTACTCCTATAGCCACTTCCCATTCAGTTTCAACGTGAATGGTTACTACACCGACTGGAACAACCGACCGCTCGACAACTTATTGCGTGTGGTGATTGAAGACGCGGCAGGAAACGAGCGAACCTTGAATGCGAACCTCAACTCCATGAGTGCCGTTCACATGGGTATTGAAGCAGATGGTGCCTACCAAATCAACGATTTTTTCACCCTCGAAGGATATATATCGATTGGTGACTGGCGTTGGAACAGCAGCTCTGATAGTCTAACCCTCATCGATCAAGAAACGCAACGTCCGTACACAGATGCCAATGGCGATGTGGTGTTCGTGACCTATGATGCCAAAGGGGTGCACGTTGGAGACTCTCCTCAAAGTCAATTTTCAGCGAGTTTAAAGTTTGAGTGGAAGAACTTCTACATCAAACCACGATACACCTATTTCGACCGCCACTATGCTGATTTTGATCCATTTAGCTTAAACGAAGGCAATGAAGGTCGCGAAAGCTGGCGCATGCCGGGTTATGGTATTCTTGAATTGCATGCCGGGTATAACTTCAAGGTTAAAGAAACACACTTTGAAATTCGTGGAAGCGTATTTAATGCCTTGAACACCAAATACCTCATCAACGCACAAAACAATGATGCACTGACTGATTACTTGTACAACGATCAGGCGCTGCGTTACCCATTCAGTCAACGCAACTTCGACGCGGCTTCGGCTAGCGTTTATCCGGGATATGGATTCAGAACCAATTTCTCTATCCGTGTTCGCTTTTAATTTTCATTCAATCACATGAAAAAAATTCTCTTTTCACTTATTTCCATCTCTGCTTTGTCGGCTACCGCGCAGAGTGACATCCTCGATGCTCGAACCAACTATTCTGTAAACGATGAGGTTACGGTAACGGGTATCGTAACGAATGATGTGACCTTCGGGTCTATTCGCTACATCCAGGATGAAACAGCCGGCGTAGCTATCTACCCGGGTTCCAACTGGGGTACATTTACCGAGCCTCAACCCGGCGATATTATCACGGTAACTGGTGTTCTTACTGAATTCAACGGCTTGTTGGAAGTAGGTCCTAGCCTGTCTGAAGTTACCATCGTTTCTTCTGGAAATCCGCTCCCAGACCCTATTGTGTTGCCAGCTTCTCAGCTGAATGAAACCTATGAAGGCATGCTGGTTCAAGTAAACAACGTGTTGTTTGAACAAGGTGGAGTTACCATTGCCGGAAACAATACCTACAGCTTTTCTGCAGCAGGAGAAAGTGGTGTAGCCTATGTTCGCAACGGAAATTTCTTGGTGGGCGAATTACTGCCTTCATGTGAGACCATTTTAACAGGGGTTCTCTCGCAATTCGATGTTACAGGAGGAACTTCGGGCTACCAGGTATTGCCGCGTAACGTAGATGATTTCCAAGCCGTTTCTGCCATTTGTTTTGCATCTCCTGTGGAGCAAACCAACATCACTACTTCAGGGTTTACATTGGAGTGGACAACAGATGTTGACGGTGATTCGAAAGTGGAGTACGGCCTTACACCGGCATTGGGTTCAGTGACGATCGTTGAGGATCTTACAACTTCTCACTCCGTAGCACTAACAGGTTTAGAGGCTGGTACCATTTACTATGCGCGTGTATCGTCTGAAGCAGATGGTGAAACAACCACCTCTTCTATTCGCCCGTACGCTACCGTTTCGAACTCCAGCGGCGATATTATTGTTTACTTCAACCACAATGTGAACAATAACGTTGCTACCATTGAAAACGCGATCAACCTAGGAGCAGACTTGAACGACACCATTGCAGCCTATATTACCCGGGCGCAACACACCCTCGACTTTGCTATCTACAACATCAATAATTCGCTTATTGTAGACGCAATCAACACCGCAAAAGCGAATGGTGTGCAGATTCGTTATATCGCGCATGGTGCCAACGCCAACATCGGAATTGGAAATTTCGCCTCAGGAATTCCAGTTTTGTACCGTCCGGATGACACCGGCAGTGGTATGCACAACAAATTCGTGATCATTGATGCTGACTATGAAGACCTGGCCCATGTAATCACCGGTTCCACAAACTTCACCGATGAGAACCTTGTAGAAGACTTAAACAACGTTATCATCTTCCAAGATCAAAGTATTGCGCGTGGTTACCGTCTCGAGTTTGAAGAAATGTGGGGTTCTACCGAAGCTCAACCCGATGCAGCCAATGCAAAATTTGGCGCAAACAAAACGATCAACACGCCGAAAAAATACATCGTTGGCGGAAGCGACGTAGAGGTTTACTTCTCTCCAACAGATGGCACTACTCGCGCGATTGAAGAGGCCATTATGAGCACTGGTTACGACCTTTACTTCTCTTTGCTCGCTTTCACTCGCGATGATTTAGCAGCGGCAATCATTGAAGTAGGTAGCCCAATCTTTATCAACCCGATTGGGGTTATTGAACAGGTTGGTACTACAGGGTCTGAATACCAACCGCTTCTTGACGGGGGTATCACCATTTATTCGCACCAAGACGTTACGGGACAACTTCACCACAAATATGGAATTATCGACCAAAGCCAACCTTTGTCTGACCCAATGGTAATCACCGGTTCACACAACTGGTCTAGCTCAGCTGAAACAGTGAACGATGAAAACACGGTTATCGTTCATGATGCCCGCGTTGCCAATCTATATTACCAGGAGTTCCAAGGAATGCTCATTGAAATGGGTGTGAACGTAGAAGAGCACGCTGATTTCGGCCAAGTATTGGTTTACCCGAACCCTGCATCTGATGTTGTTACCGTTGCTCGTGAAGACCTTGCAGTTATGAACGGTCGTTTAGATATTTTAGATGCCAGCGGCCGTGTAGTTTTAAGCGAAAACATCAATGCTGTTAGCAGAACTTTCGATGTTTCAGCCTTGCCTGTTGGTTTGTACATCTTGCGTTTGGCGGGCGACACTGACAGCTTGGAGGTACGCTTTATTCGTCAATAATCAAATCATGTGATTGAGGTCACATCCGACTTCAGACATAATATAGAATTTTGGATGCCGTTATTGAAAACTCGATAACGGCATCTCACATTATTATACCTATGAAATACACTATGAACATCGCACTTGTATTTGCATTGACCCTCGCAGCGTCATGCAGCAATCCGGCCACTGAAACGCCGGCAGAAACACAAGGAACTACTTCGGGAACAGCTACTGAGCAGGTTGCAGCAGCCGAACAGACTACCATTGCAAAGAATGTTTCAACAGCTGAGTTCCAGCAATTGATGCAAGATCATCCGGATGCAATCCTTCTAGACGTGCGCACACCGGGCGAAGTAGCAGGTGGTATGATTCCAAATGCTCAAAATATTGACTTCCGCGATCCAGGCTTTGCAGCAAAAATTGGAGAGCTTGCCAAAGACAAACCTGTACTGGTATACTGTGCCTCGGGCAACAGAAGTGGGCAGGCTATGCGCATGATGGCAGATCAGGGCTTTACTGAGGTGTATAACCTTTCAGGAGGATTTGGAGCGTGGTCGTCTGAAGGTTTGCCAACCAATCATTAATCATGAAGGAGTTCATCAATAGTTGGTCAACGGTTCTCATGCTATGCCTGCTTTTAGGCTTGGCTCCCTTTTATCCTGAACCACACCTTTGGGGCAAGATAAAGTGGATTGCAGGAGGCGCTAATGGAATGGCCGCACTCGATTGGTTTGATTTCTTCTGGCATGCGTGGCCTTACGCACTGCTGCTGCGTTTGATCTTCATTCGCTTTGTACGTCCAGCCATTCAGAAATAGACTGTTACTCTAGTCATGTGAAGCTTTCTCTAGACTGAAACCTGCATCATACACATCCAACAACTCATCATCACGCATTGCCTGCGTGATGGTGAGTTTATACTTTCCTTTCAAAGGGAAGGCCGCTGCTTGTTCCATGAGCAATATGCGGTGGTCAACCAAGTCGCCAATTCCCTTTCCCAGCCAACGTCCAGATGCATCCGCGAGGTAGCACTCCAAGGTGTCAGTCAGGGTTTTTCCATTCGGAAAATGCAACTTGGTGAAAATGTACAAATTGCTATAGCGGTATGCTTGTCCGTGACGGAATGTAAACATGAAGTTGTACCTGCCGGTGGTATCTTGCACATCAAACTCCAGTTCTACCGGTTCATCTACGCCCCACGTTTGATCGGGGAAGTTCATATAGGTTTCAGCGTGTGGTTTTTCTCCACAGCTAACCAAAGCGATTGCAACAACAGCTAGCCAAGTTCTCATGAATTCTGATCCGGTTTTGGCGCATCATTTCGATTCTCACGAGGTCCGTTTCGTCTGCGATCGTTTCGGCGTCTTCCACCCTGCTGGCCGCCTTCACGCGGTTGGCGTTGTTCTCCAGACGGCGCATCTGCAGTACGTGGGCGTTCTTCCGACTGACTGCGGGGCTTCCGGGAGTCAGGGCGTTGTTCACTGCGGGGTTGATTCCTTTGCTCTCCACGGCGATCATTTCGGCCATTTCTGCGTTGTTCACGCGCCTCCGGCTGATCACCAGTTCGATTAGCCTGATTTGAAGCAGAAGGATCAGATTTACCGCGACTTTGATTTGTTGGTCGTCGTTTTCCCTTTCTTTTCTTGCGATCAAAACGCGTCAA
>JBJOIB010000344.1:0-4482 GCA_046047375.1 Bacteroidota bacterium | reverse complement strand
ATTCCTTTCCGGTTACGTGTTCCAGTAATTCATCATCGCCGGCGTATGCCATAATTCCGTTCCTTTTGTTCTGTTATATTGAAAAACTCTCCCCGCACCCGCATGTTCGGTTGGCGTTCGGATTTTTGAATACAAATCCTTTTCCGTTCAAACCGCCGGTAAAATCCAACTCTGTTCCAACGAGATATAAAAAACTCTTTCGGTCAACCACTACGGTAACACCGTTGTCTTGAAATACCTGATCGCCTTCCTTTACTTCAGTGTCGAACGTCAAATCGTACATCAATCCCGAGCACCCGCCTCCCTTAACGCCTACGCGCACAAAAGAACTTTCGGGATGAGCCCCTTCGCTAATCAATGTAGATATTTGCTCCCGGGCATTGTCGTTTACCTTAATCATAGTCTCTCTAACAATCTTGATGATTAGATGTTGCAAAGGTACCCCTAATTATTTAGAAATTGTCTAAATAGAGGTGGAAAAAATACCATAAATGTGGTATTCGGTCTGATCGGGTGTGTACCTTTGCAGCATGAGCGAAACCACAAACATTAGCGAATTGGGCGAGTTCGGACTGATTCGCAAACTCACAACACCCTTCGAATTGAATAACGCCTCATCAAAACTGGGCGTGGGCGATGATGCTGCAGTGTTGAAGCATACGGCCCTTACGGTAGTTACCACCGACATGCTCACGGAGGGAGTGCATTTCGACTTGATGTACGCGCCATTGAAGCATTTGGGCTACAAGGCTGTTACTGTAAATTTATCGGATGTGGCAGCTATGAATGCAGAGCCGCGCCAAATTCTGGTTTCTTTAGGCGTGTCTAGCCGGTTTACGGTAGAGGCCTTGGAGGAGCTGTACTCAGGCATCCGCGCTGCTTGCGCGAAATACCAGGTGGACCTTGTTGGAGGCGATACAACCACAAGTCGATCAGGACTGACGATTTCAATTACAGCGCTAGGAGAAGTTAGTGAAGGAAAGCTCGTTCGTCGCTCTGGTGCCCGCAAGGGCGATTTGCTCGTTGTTTCTGGTGATCTAGGAGGAGCTTATATGGGATTGCAAGTGCTGGAACGGGAGAAAGCGGTCTTCAAAGATGCACCAACAGCGCAACCCGAACTGGATGGGTTTGAGTACATCCTGGAACGTCAGCTCAAACCGGAGCCGCGATTGGATGTCATCAAAATGCTCGATGAACTCAACGTTGTGCCTACTTCTATGATCGATATCTCAGACGGTCTGGCATCGGAAATTTTTCACCTTTGCTCGCAATCCAAAACGGGTATTCGTTTGTACGAGGATAAAATTCCGATCGATCAGCAAACGTACGACACCGCGCGCGAGTTTGACCTTGATCCTACCTTATGCGCCTTGAGTGGCGGTGAAGATTATGAGTTGCTGTTCACCATTCCACAAGAAGCATACGAAGCCATCAAAGACTTACCACACTTTTCAGTGATTGGATATATGACGGAAGCCTCAGAAGGGTACGAGATGATTACCAAAGATGGTCATCAGGTGCCACTGCAAGCGCAAGGATGGGACGCGTTCGGAAATTACGCCGGACGTTAATGTTGAATCACCAACCGCTGTGTTCCTTGCGAGGTTTTCACAAAGTATACGCCCGAGGTTAGAGTAGAAACATCAATTCGAACACCCGTAGTGCCGCTTACAGCTGACAGAACCTCTTGACCCGTTAAATCAACAATCCAAATACGGTCATTGACAGAAGCAGTGATATGCACCTCATCATGGGCCGGGTTAGGGTAAATTGTTAACGGTGCAAACGATGACTCTGTGACTGAATTCACTTCCTCTTCCTCTTCTTCTTCCTCTACAACCGGCCAATCAATCGTGCAGGTAGTGTAGTTATTGCTCAAATCCAGCAACAAACTTGAGGCTTGACCAATAAATGAATTGGTCCAATCAGCTCGCAAGGCAACTGTTCCATCACAATTGAAAGCAACAAGTCCAAAAGCCCGCTGAAAGAAGTTGTTGTAAACAGCATTGTCCGGATTGTCGAGGTACATATTGTACGGAAAGTCGAATTCAGGCGCTTCCATCCACGTTTTAGCAGCCCACATGCGGTAATGGTAATCAGGGTGTTGCAATACCGTGGTGTCTGTATTGATGGTAGGTGGACAATTGCTAGGACAGTTGCCATCCGTTGGGTGCGCTTCTACATTGTATAAGAACACCCAATTGAAATCATCCTGATGATTGGCGATGAACTCGCGTGTAAGCTGATAATCACCCGGCTGTGCAGGATCAAAACACTGCCTAAAACGAAGACAACTTAAACTGCCGTTCACCATAACTACGGGTTTATCGCCAGCTAGCGACTCGTATAGGTTGAACGCGTTGCCGTCGAAATCGTAAATGGTGAAGTTCGGCACGGTATCTCCAATGTGGTAACCGCCTGAAAAGTCGTTCACTTCTCCATAGTAAATCAGTGGTTCAATAAGGTCGGAAGATTGGGGCGCTGAGGCCATTCCAAGGTCGCCATATTGCGCAAAAAGGTTTGCACAAAACACGAGACCCATCCCAAGTGCGTAGATGTGTTTCATATTTTTCTTAACAGGTTTCGGAGCTAAAAGTTAAATGGACGCTCCGACTTTATAGGGTTTTGTAGGACTCAAAAACAAGGTTAATATTGGAAACCTACTTAACATAATCATTTGAAAGTGGCTGCTGAATGGGGTTCCAATGGATCGGTGTTGGTCAACTCAAATGTTCAGTGTTGGATAACAAGACGGTGCAAATCACCCTGTGTTTTCACAAAATACATTCCTGACTCCAGGTCTCCCAGAGGAATCGTGGTTACGGGTGTATCTACATGAATTGTTTTCGCCACTTGGCCGGATATTTCGATGATTTCTACAGTACTTCCCGCTGTTGCTAGAAGTTTAATCATCTCGTTGGCTGGATTGGGGAAAAACGGATTCGACGCTGTTACTTCCGACAAGCCTAAACTAACTTCAGATGCGGTGTTGTTTGCGTCGCCATCCCAAGGAGTTGTGCAATCGGTTTCATCGGTCAAGAGCTCCAACAAGGCAGAGGTGTCGCCTGCTAGAAAGTCGTGCGCCCAATCTGCACGAAGGGCTACGGTTCCATCACAACGCAGAGCCACTAGTCCAAATGCGCGTTCAAAAAAGTGGTTGTAAATGGCATTGTCTGGATTGTCAACGTACATGGGAAAAGGAAAACCATCACCCATGGCGTCATTCCATGTTTTCAATGCCCACCGGCGATAGTGATAATCGGGGTGCTGAATAACCAAGGTGTCTGTGGTAATGGTTGGCGGACAGTTGCTCGGGCATTCGCCACCTCCCGGGTGGGCTTCAATGCCGTAAATGAACACCCAATTGAAATCATCCTGATGGGTTAGAAGGAATTCTCGAGCGGCGCTGTAAGCCCCTGTTTGCTGATCCTCAAAAGTAAAACGAAAGCGGTTGCAAGAAATGCTGCCGCTTACAAGAACAACAGGTTTTTCATCCTGCAAAGCGTCAGACAGTGTAAACGACTCTCCTTCGAAATTGTAAACGGTGAAATCGGGTACCATTTCATCCAATTGAACACCCCCACTCATGTCGAACATTTCTCCAAAATACTGCAGTGGAGCAATGCTTTCCGAAGGCGATGGTTGCAGGGCGGTTCCAAGATCGCCACTTTGTGCTGTGCAGAACGTTGTAACTGCGCAAAGCGCGATTGTGTTAGCCAATTGTTTCATCATGCTCTTTGTTGTGCGAACGGTGTTACGGAAAATTCGCACAAAAGTTTCAGACGATGTGGTTGGCGTACAGTAGCTTATTCGTCTTTCGAAAGCGCTGTTGAAGCTCCGGCGATGCGTCCGGCGGCCCATTCACGGAAATCGAAATAGTCGAAAACCTGTTTTTCGAATGGATCTTCGCGTAAGGCATCCAATTGTGCTACCAACTCCTCATAGAGTTGTCGCTCGGTTTTGTGGGTTCGCTTTTTCAGCACTTCGTTGATGAATTCCAGAAAAACAGTTTCAAATCGGTACACCTTTTCGCGGGTTTCCAAATACCGCTGGGTAGAGCGCATGGTATAAGGCAGTAAGCTCTTATTTCCAAGTTGCAAGTGAATGATGAGGTTCAAAATCTGCGCCATGCAGTGTATATCCTGTGTCTCATCAATCTCAATGTTGTTCAACAACTGGTTGATCCATTTCAACGCTTCATTGAGGTGGCCGGCTTTGAAATACAATACCGCAATGTTGAAGTAGAAGGATGCTTTTCGCACAGAACTCAGCCGGTCTTCAAAACGAATCAATCCCTCTTCAATGATGGGAACCAACTTGATGCCCTCCGCGAAGTTTCCTGATTCTGTATGAAGTGCCAGCTCAATGCTATTGGACAGGGCGAAGATGCGAATTTCCAAATCCTCTGTGTTCTGCGCTTCGTACTGCTCAGGAAGTGAACGCAACTTTTTGAGGTTCTCGAATGCCAACTCCGTATGTCCA
>JBJOIB010000343.1:0-5830 GCA_046047375.1 Bacteroidota bacterium | reverse complement strand
CCTCGTAAGCAAAAGTGGCGATTTCGAATTCGTTGAGGTCTTTCACCCCATCAGCATTGTAGTCATTCCAAACGTATGAACCCTGTCCTGCCGGCACCTCTACATAAATGAATTTTCGCTGTTGCTCCAGTCCGCTGCCTGTTTCATAAAACATCTGTCCGCTAATCCAACCTTTCTTGGCACTCAGATTTGTTTCTATTCGGCCCACGAGAGTCTCTTCGGGTCGAAGTGCAGAAAGGGTGGAATCGGAAATGGTAAGTTCGCGGCGTCGCACATTCCAACGTAGCATATTGGTGGCACTTTGTCCTTTCAGTGTGCCTTCCAAGCCATATTCGCGCGCAAAGGTGGCTAGGTTGAGCGCTCCGGCTAAGGGGAGAAAATCATTACGCTGACCATAAAAGGCTTTCCAAATAAACTTTTTTTCTTCCGGAGATCCTAGCCAAGTCTGCCATTCATGAAACCGATACGAGGCGGATGTCAACGAATCATCCTCCATGAACTGATTGAATTCGAAGTCATCGGTATAGCCTATGCGTGCATGTTTACCCAATGGCCAAGCAGCTTGCGTTATAAAGCGATAGAATGAGGAAGTTCTTAGACCTTGAGAAGACAACGCAGATGCCTGCCAGTTGATACGCCGCTGTTTCTTTAGATAGTTCACATCGGCATTGGCACGAAAGGCGCTATAGACCGAACCTACACTAAAAACTCCGGCGCCTAAGGAAGATTTTATGGCCTTATTTTCCACCTCGACCGACGTGTTCAGAAGGTGTTGGTCTGCATTTAACTGCAGGCTGCGAATGTTCCAGTCGCGGTCGAACTCCACGGGACGAAAACGTTCAATATCGGCGAAGTTTTGCGAAATGTATTCCTGGGAAAGCGTCGTTCGGAGCTTGGTGGTGTTACCCTTGACCATGGTCCAATGGGTAAAAATACCGGTGCCGGTATCGTCAGATGCATCGTTCTCCGAAAAAGTGTTCTGATCGTTGGAGGTAAGGGCAGCCTCCATTTGCACTGTGTGAGCACCGAAAGTAGCGGAACCTCCCGCAACTGCCATAGCGCGTCTTTTTGGCGTTACGAGGGTTCGCACAGGAGCATAGGCTCCTTGTTTTTTAAGCTCCCCGTCCACTACTTCAGGAGCTACCCACTTATACACACGACCATTGGCGAGAAATTGATCTTCTACATAGTCGCCATTTCCCGCTCCTACAAAGGTAAATACAGCGGTATACTTGGCCAGAGAGGGTGTTGTGGAGTACACCAGCACAGAGTCGAAGCCAAGAGAATCACGCAAGGCGTAGAGTATTTGACTATCTGTAAAGCTGGTGGTGTCTATAGATGAAACAACGGCATCGTTTAAGTTGTCGCCGACGCCAGAGAGCAACGCGCGTTCAAATGGACTGAGTGTTTGTTGCAGTGGTTGATTTTTGCTGTCTTGCTCAGAGAGGGCTGATACAAACCAGGTGAACCGACCTTCTTTTCCAGCAGCTCCGGCTTGTAGCAAGGCTCGTGCATAATTGCGGTCAGAATATTGAAACTCAACAACAATTCGTCTGTCTTTGGTGATGAGGTTTTTCGGTGTAAAAATAATTTCGGCCGTATTGTAGTCGATGACGTAGTCATGTTCTTGTCCGCGTTTCAGCAATCGGCCATTGAGAAAAACGCGCTCAGTACCGGCCAGAATAATGATAAACCGCTCATTTTCTGCCCCAATAAGGCGATAGGGTCCTTGGTTTCCTTCAATGCCTTGAACAATATTACGGGCAAACTTTCCTTTCGATAAGGCGGCACTGGCGCTGATTTCAAGGGGGCGCAAGGAGTCGCCGGAGGCGGATGTTACCGTTGCTCCACGAGCTCTTTTTTGGTATTTCAGAAAGTGATACCGGGATTCGCGAATAAAGAAATCCCCTGCGGTAATGGTATTGTTCTCATCAAATAGCTTGATGTATACCTGATCAAAATCTTGCAATTGCGCGGTATTACCATTGGGTTGAATGGGTATGTTGTCATCTGTTACAGAAGCAAGCACCTGGAAACGGCTATTGAGTTTTCCTGAAAGTTGCAGGTTGAGGTTGGAGTTAACCGACAGATTTTGGTTGTTTCCGAAGGCTACACCGCGCGAAATGGAACCGGCTTTGGTGAGATCGGTGTTGAAGTCGGTAGGCGTTGGAAAAAGATCAGGGGTGTACACGTATGGAGTAAGACCAGATGATGCACTCGCCCGAACCATGGAAGAATCTTTGTGAGCCGTTGTAAACGTATAGGGCATATTCAGCGTAGAATATCTTACTACAACGGTGTCTTGAGCGGGATGCTCCAGAATGACGCTATTTTCCTTGAAAATGAATCGAGGTGTCTGGATGTTAAATTGCAAAGAAGAGGGGAGAACAATAAGCGAATCCAGACGCAAGGTATCTGCGCCGGGAGGGAAAATGGCGGTCTTCACCTGCGCCGTGGCGCCAGAAGCTATGAACAGCATGAAGAGGAGGAGAAACCGCATGGAACCCCGTGAATTATTTTTTTTCAGTACGTTGGTGCCCACCCCCTGATAAAGCGGATGTTTTACTGCCTTCTACTAACGTCATTCGGGTTATATTTAGCATAGTATCTGATGATAAGTCTTTCGTGCATGCTGTGGTTCCAACCCTAAAATTGGCAGTACGCACTTCTCCGTGGTGAAAGATACATGGATTGAGCGACATGGTGTTGCCTATGCGCGGCATCCTACTCGCGTGTTGATGAAATACGAAGGGATAAAAAAAGAAAAGGCCATCTTTCGACAGCCCTCCTCCCTTGTTCTTGCAGGTTCACATAGGGTAGAGATTAATTCTCTATCAACTCAAATAATGCGTTCAAATTTGGAGATATGATGATCTCAATGCGGCGGTTGCGAGCCTTGTCATCTGGGTCAACCGGGTGGAATTCACTACGACCAGCCGCTGAAAGAATCTTTGGATCTACGGTGCTGTTTTCGGTCATGATTTTCACAACTGCGGTAGCGCGCAGCACGCTCAATTCCCAGTTGTCACGAGGGATTGCTGTTGATCGAAGAGCGTCTGTATCCGTGTGGCCTTCAACGATGATCTCCATATCGCTTTGACCCTCAATGGCCTTCGCCAGATCAATAAGTGCCTGTTTACCTTGAGCATCAATTACCGTTGATCCTGAAGGGAAAAGCAATTTGGCTTCCATGCTTACATATACCTTCCCGTTCTTTTCTTCTACTGTCAAGCCTTTATCTTTGAATCCGAGCAAGGCGGTGGCAATTTTATCACGCAAGGCGTTGGCAGCCTCTTGCTGACGAGAAAGTAGTTCTTGAAGTTCATTTACTTTTTGCTCGCGGCCAATCAATTCTGCGTTGATCGAATCTAGTTTTGCTTCTTTTCCGTTGAGCGCTATTTCAAGTGCGCGCAACGCATCTTCTTTTTCTTGCAGTTCTTGACGGGTGAATTGAAGATCACTGAGCAATTTGCGGTTTTCTTCGTTCATGTCGTTCAACATTTTGGTGTTTTTCGACATGAGAATATCATTCAATTCGTTGATTTTATCATACTGTCCGCGGAGGTGTCTGAGGGCGTTTCCAAGCACGGTGGTATCACTCTTCAGAGCTTCGATTTTCTTTTCGAGATCCCCGTTAAGCGCTGTCAGCTCCGTATTGCTCGTTTTAAGTTGCTCATTCGATTTTTTGAGCTTGTCGTTCTCGGTTTGGTATTCATTTTTTCTTGCCTCCAACTCTTCGTATCTGCGCGCAGTAACACAAGATCCTAAGCTTATGGAAAGAAGTAAAAAGAATGCTATTTTTTTCGACATGGCGTGCGTTGTTACGCTGCAAAGTTCAGCAAAGAAGTCTGCCCCTTATGGGAGGCAGAGGGATGTTTTGCACAACGCGGGGTGGATAGCGCCGTTAGCTGACGCGCGCCAGGATACGACCCGATGTTTCTCCATGCAGCATTTTCGCCATGAAATCAGGAATCTGGTCCAAATCGACCACTTTGTGCGCCTCATCAGGAATGGTAAAGCGCCATTGATCAGCTAGTTTTTCCCACAATAGATGGCGCAACGGCAGAGGCGTTTCGGCCGAGTCAACACCCAGTAGATTAACTCCATTGAGAATGAAGGGATATACTGTTGATGTGAACTCAGGGCTTTTTACCAATCCAATACTGGCAACGCTGCCATTTCTTCCGCATGCTTTCAGGAGGGTTGTTAGCACATTGCCCCCGATGTTGTCTATGGCTCCGGCCCATTTCGACTTTAGGAGTGGTCGCTGGCTGTTGTCATCAACCTCTTCACGTCCGACAATGTGCGTTGCACCGAGTGATTTCAGGTACTCAGCTGCGGAAGGTTTGCCACTTGACGCATGTACTTCATAGCCTGCATGGTGCAGTAAGCCTATGGCCATACTTCCAACACCACCCGTTGCTCCAGTGATCATAACAGGTCCCATGGATGGATTTTGTCCGCACATTTCCATTTTATGCAGCGCCAGCGCGGCAGTATAGGCGGCCGTTCCATATACCATGGCCATTTTGGTTGATAGAGTTGATGGGATAGGAATGACCCAGGAGGCGGGCACGGAAATAAATTCAGCGAAGCCACCTGGGGTGTTCATGCCAAGATCAAAAGAGGTGCATAGCACGCGATCCCCAGCAGAAAATTGGCCGCTTGCATCACGCACCACAGTTCCTGCGGCATCAACACCAGGAGTATGCGGGAATTGACGCGTTATTCCGGTGTGTCCGTGGGCTGATAGAGCATCTTTGTAATTGAGCGCGGCGAACTCAACACGAATCAACACCTCATGCGGGGGTAAAAAATCCATACGAAGGGTTTCAATGGCCGGTGTAATTTTGCCATTGCGCTCTCTAGCTACGACTGCCTGATAGGTCTCCATTGTTCTTTTTTGGTTCACTTAATTTACTTGATACCCAGCCCATGTTTTGAAGGTGCTCTAAAAACAAAGGCAGTGCATATAGTACGTTCTCTTTCGCCTTGAGGCTATCGTGAAACACCACAATGGAGCCCGGCCGAACACTTTCTATTGCGTTTAAACAGCATTGTTCTTTGGTGATTTCAGCATCGAAGTCGCCACTAAGCACATCCCACATAACCAGTGTAAAGCGCTGCTTTAAGGCCTCCGCCTGCTGTCTGGTGATTCTCCCGTACGGCGGTCGAAACAAGGTAGATTGAAGGCTTTCATGCGCTGTCAGAACACTCTTCAGGTAAGAGAATTGCCCTGTTTTCCAACCGTTTTCATGCTGCATGGTATGGTTGCCAATGGCATGGCCTTCGGAGCGAATTCTACCGAGAATATCTGGGTGTTTCAGCGCATTGCTACCCACACAAAAAAACGTTGCTTTGGCTTGGTACTCCGCAAGGATATCCAAAATTGCAGGGGTAACCTCTGGTATGGGGCCATCGTCGAAGGTTAGAAAAACTTCATTCACCACATGAGGCACATCCCATACAAAGGATGATGCAAGCGGTTTCAGTAATTCAGGTGTTTTCGACAGGTACATGCAGGCGAACTTCTGCGATATTTGCAGGCACTAAAGATAAAAAATCGATCAGAATGAAAATGAAGGCTGCTGTTTTAGTTAAGACGGGCGATGCATCAACGGCTTTTGAGGTGCGCGAAGTGAACCGGCCTGTTCCCGGCGAGGGTGAAGTACTAATTCGAACAGAAGCTTTTGGACTCAATTTCGCTGATGTTATGGCCCGAAAAGGGCTATACCGCGAAGCCCCACCTTTGCCTTCTGTTTTGGGCTATGACGTAGTAGGTCGCATAGAAGCTGCAGGGCATGGGGTGGAGAATTTACATGTGGGTATG
>JBJOIB010000342.1:0-4481 GCA_046047375.1 Bacteroidota bacterium | reverse complement strand
CATTATGGATCACACCGGCAATGCTGGCTCAGTTTGCTTTTTGCAGAATATTTTACATCCAATTTCCGTGGCTCGCAAGGTGATGGATGATACCCCTCATGTGATGCTCGCGGGTGAAGGTGCACGTCAGTTTGCACTTGCTCAGGGATTTGAGGAAGTTGACTTACTCACGCCTGCATCGAGAGCAGCTTGGGAAAAGTGGAAAGAAGAGGCGCAGTACAAGCCCATCATCAATATTGAAAACCACGACACCATCGGGCTGATCGCGATGGATAAGTCAGGAAATCTATCGGGTTCTTGCACCACTAGTGGTCTTGCTTATAAGATGCACGGGCGCGTTGGGGATAGTCCGATTATTGGAGCGGGGTTGTTTGTGGACAATGAGGTTGGTGCCGCTGTGGCTACCGGTTTAGGAGAATTGGTAATGAAGACCTTAGGTTCCTTTTTGATAGTAGAATTGATGCGACAGGGAGCATCGCCCCAAGAAGCTTGTGAAGAAGGTATTCGTCGAATAGTTTCAAGGCAAGATGTGAAGGATATGCAGGTAGGTTACCTCGCCGTTTCAGCCTCAGGAGAAGTGGGCGCGTTTGCGATCCATCCTGGGTTCAATTATTCCTTGCACAAGGACGGTAAGAACGTGCTGATTGACGCTCCTTCCTTGCTTAAATAGGAAGTACAGCCTTCACTTCGTGAACGAGGGTAGCAGGACCTCCAAAGTGCTCAATGACCCGCATGTGCGGTTTTGTTGATTGAATAAGTTCGATGAAGGAAAGGCGTGAATTTGGTGCAACACCCCCACCTATCAGGAGCGCATCATAATCTCCCACGCGCAATTGCTTTAAGACCGTTTCATCTTCCAGCGTTCCGAAGGTTTCATAACCTTGTTCACGCAACACAGATTCTACTTTTTCCAAGATGTAGTCATGTTTTCCGATTACAAGTATTCGGGCAGTTTTGGTGGTGGTGGCAGTGGCTATCTCAGACATTTCGGTGGCTCATTTTGCGAAGAGCAAGTTACGACCTCAGGCTGCAAATGGGCAAATTCAGCAGCCAAATAATCCGCACGTTTTTTCAACACACGTGGAAAAGTTGTTTATCTCTCTCCTATTCATGGGTTTTAGAAAGGGATTTTAACGTGGTCTTTCAAAGAGGTCCTTTATTTTTTGTTCAACCGATTGTTGCCATTCTGTTCTCAGGATGCTCAGAACGATGCTATTTCTTCTCGATCCGTCTGTTTTAAAAGTATTGCTTCGCAGAATGCCTTCTTCAACGCAGCCGATGCGTTTCATCGCATTGATGCTTCGTTTATTTTCGGCGTCAGCTCTGAACTCTACCCGGTGCAATTGCCAAACATCGAAGCACAGACCGAGGAGCAGGTGTTTGCAATGCGGATTGATGCCTGTTCCCTGAAACTCTTTTCCGTACCATGTGAAGCCAAGCTGTGTTGAGGAGTGGGTTGGTTGAATATCGTATAGTCTGGTGCTACCGGCATACTCTCCTTTTTGTTTATCGAATACAAGGAAAGGATAGCTGTGTTTGTTTCTCCTCCCCTCCAGGGCCTGCTCCAGGTAGTGCTTCATCTTCTCCGGAGACCCGGCCTGCATGAGTGAGTATTCCCACAAATCAGGCTCATGAATAGAGAATTTCTCGAGATGAGCGAAATCTGCGGAAGTGAGTGGTGTTAATCTCACCCTATCATCTTCCAAAACATAGTCTTTTTCTAAATCAATCATAAACCTGCAATTTCCCAACTTGGTTAGCTGACCAAGAACGTGAAATTGCACATTTTAGTACAGCTCGGCATGTTAACTATGATAAATTTCAGTTAGCCTGGAGATTAGATCGCTGTTTTAGTTAGGTTTGTTGTATGCGGGCTACAGAGGCATTTATTCGAATGTTGCGGACAACCAATTTATTGATTGTTGCATTTACCATGTACGCCATGCGCTTTGGTGTATTACCATCCATTTTACATTCGATTACAGGACAATCGTTGCAACTGAGTGAGCTCGATTTTTTTCTGAGTGTTTTGGTGATGGTATTGCTTGCAGCAGCGGGCAATTTGATCAATGACTATTTCGATGTTCGAGCAGATCGCATCAACAAACCCGAGCGAGTGATGGTTGGGAAGCACATCAAACGAAGAGTGGTAATGGCGGCGCATCATGTGATCAATGTGATTGCCGTTGGAATTGGTTTTTATCTTGCCTTCCGCTACAATCAGCTTTGGATAGGATTTGTGCCCGTAGTAATGGCGGGTGTTCTTTGGATGTACTCGCTCACGCTTAAAAAGAATCCCTTCGCCGGAAATATAACCGTGGCGTTGCTCATAGCTGTAGTGCCTTTGTGGGCGGGAGTTTTCGAGATCCCGTTGCTCCAAAAATCTTTTGAATTAACAGGGGGAAATGGTGTTGTTCTGGCCCGTGAGCTGTGGATGGCTCTCGGATGGTTTTCAGGCTTTGCCTTCCTACTAACCCTTTTGCGGGAAATAATTAAAGATGCAGAAGATCTGGAAGGTGATCGTGCTGCAGGATTTAAAACGTTAGCAGTTGTTTGGAGTTCGCGCGCTTTACGAAACCTCCTTCATGTACTTTATTTTCTTTCGTTGATGACGATTGTTGCGGGGACATTTTTCGCGATGAGTAGATTGAATGACGACCTATGGCGTTACCTTTTTCCGCTTATGGCAGGCGCATCTGTATTTTTACCCTTTGTTTTTTCCTGGTACCACGCATCGCGCGCTGAGCGCAAAAATGGATTTACAGAAGCGAGTAAATGGTTAAAAGTAGGCATGGCTGGCGGAATCATGCTGGGGGCTTTGATGCCATTTTGGTTTTTAGGATGACGCTATCGCATTCATTTTGAGCATTGAACATCCTTACCTTCCTTAATTAAGCGTTAACCCCTACCTCACATGTGGATGACATTGCCGAGGTACATTTGGCAAACTTTAGATCTACATGAAAAGGAAAGTGGACATCCTTGTTCTGTCAGACATTCACCTTGGAACCTTTGGTTGCAAAGCGAGGGAATTGAGCAGATACTTAAGCAGTGTTGAGCCGGGTATGATAGTGCTTAACGGTGATATTTTCGACATCTGGAATTTTAAGAAGAGCTACTTTCCCGACACCCATATGCGTGTTGTGAAGCAAATCATCCGCTTCTCAGAGCGGATACCCGTATACTATATTACCGGTAACCACGACGAAGCGCTGCGGAAATACACACCCTTTTCGATTGGGAATCTTCATTTGGTGAATCATTTAGAACTCAAGATTCAAGGAAAGAAATACTGGTTTTTCCACGGCGACATCTTTGATGCCAGTATGAATTACGCCAAATGGCTGGCCAAGCTTGGAGGTTGGGGCTACGATGCCCTCATTGCCACCAACCATTTCGTAAACAAAGCACTTGCGCTTTTCGGTTACCCGAGGATGTCGTTTTCAAAGCGCATCAAGAACAGTGTAAAGAAAGCCGTAAAGTACATAGGCGACTTTGAGCAGACAGCCGCAGACATAGCTGTAGAAAACAATTTTGACTATGTGGTATGCGGACACATTCATTCTCCACAGAAGCGCGTTATTTCAACAGCAGAAGGCAGCGTGAATTATATGAATTCAGGAGACTGGATTGAAAACTTGACTGCGCTTGAATTTGTGGATGGAGAATGGGAGATGTTCACATACAACTCAGAAGTCTTTGCAGAACAGGAGATTATCGATCGGTGGTCAGCCTTTCTGAAACGCGTGCCTGCATAATTTCTTAACATTCCCTTAGCTTTCTTAAACCTGGGTTAAACGTTGTTTAAACCATCCGTAACATTTCGCTAACACCGAGGTAGTGATAGAGGGTGACTTTTGCACCGAATTCTTACGCAAATCAAATTACAATGAACAAATTTTTACGTTTAAGCGTCGCCCTTGTTGCCATAGGAGCGTCGTTCAATGCTCAATCAGCAGACATTACAGTTACAGACAGCGGGTCTGGAACCGGTACAGTAACATGGACCAACGACAATGTTTACCACTTGGATGGTTTTGTTTTCGTGAACTCAGGTCAAGTATTGACCATTGAAGAAGGTACCGTTATCAAAGGACTACCAGGCACTGGCGCAGATGCATCAGCTCTTGTTGTTGCGCGTGGTGGACAAATCATCGCAATCGGAACAGCTGCACAACCTATCATTTTCACTTGCGAAAGCGACCCTTTGGATGGCTCATTGCCATACGATACCCGCGGCCAGTGGGGCGGTTTGTTGATCTTGGGAAGTGCATCATTGAATTCTACACCTGGTGAAACACAGATTGAAGGTATTCCTGATACAGAGCCACGTGGTTTGTATGGTGGCACCAACGACGGTGACAGCAGTGGTACTTTGAAGTACGTATCAATTCGCCATGGTGGAACCGATATTGGTGCTGGAAACGAGATCAACGGACTTACCTTTGGTGGAGTTGGTTCAGGCACAATCGTAGAGCACA
>JBJOIB010000341.1:0-10174 GCA_046047375.1 Bacteroidota bacterium | reverse complement strand
TCATCAGCAAATTCAACGGCAACAACAGTGGACTACTAGGCAGCACCTACGCTGGCGGTTCAGGACAAGACGGGCTCAACCTTGCCACGAAGCTGTTTTACAACTACGGTGATGCCTTTAGAGGCGAAGTCATTGTAACCGAACAAAACGAAATTGTAGTAGCCTCTTGCACCACCGGTGGTCAATTTCCAATGGCAGGTGCCTCTCCCGCCACCAACGCCCCCGGAGCGCAGGATGGCATTGTGTTCAAAATGAACTCAGCGCTAACCAATTTGCTTTGGGCGTCTTACATCGGCGGAAACCTCGATGATGCTGCCTACAGTGTTCAGGCTGATAGCAACGGTGCACTCGTTGTGGCCGGCGGAACCCGGGGTGGCAGCTTTCCAACTACCAACGGAGCGTATGACCAAAGTGCCAATGGCGACATTGACGCTTTCGTTATGAAATTCAACCAGAGTGGCTCAGCCATTGCCCAATCAACCTTCTTTGGTACCACTGGGTATGACCAAGCTTATTTTGTGCAATTAGATGATGCAGATAACGTGTATTTGATTGGGCAAACCGACGGAACCATACCCATTTCACCCGGCGTTTATGGAAATGCGAATAGCGGACAGTTCCTGGTGAAGTTCAATCCCCTGCTGAACTCCGTCCTCTGGACAACTGTAATAGGCACAGGAAGTGGAGAAGTTGACATCAGTCCATCCGCTTTTTTGGTGAGCGATTGTAACCAAATTTATTTTTCAGGATGGGGAGGCTCTGTAAATGTGCTGCACTCAGATTATGCCAATGCCAGCACAACCATTGGTCTTCCGTTAACGCCTGACGCTTACCAAAGCACTACCGATGGAAGTGATTTTTATTTGTGCATGCTCAACGAAAATGCGCAAGATCTCGTTTATGCAAGCTTTTTCGGGGGTGGCGTAAGCGATGAGCACGTAGACGGGGGTACCTCCCGCTTCGATAAAAGTGGCAGCATCTACCAGGCCGTATGCGCAGGTTGTGGAGGTTATGATGACTTTCCGTATACCCCCGGAGCCTGGAGCAACAACAATGGAAGCACCAACTGCAACCTCGGTGTCTTTAAGTTCGATTTAGGAACCATTACAGCACTCGCAGCAATTGACGGACCTACTACCTTGTGTGAAGGACAACCAGCTCAGTTCTTAAACAACTCATCAGGGGGCGATATGTATCAATGGTCATTTGGAGATGGCAGTACCAGCGCGGCTTTTGAGCCTGTGCACATCTTTGAATCCAATGGAACTTTTACCATCACCCTTTCGGTGAGCGATTCACAAGAGTGCTTGGATGGTGATGAAGTTAGTCTCGAACTTACCATCCTTCCTGGAGTTGACCCACAGATTGAACCCGTTGACCCTATTTGCGACGGATCATCTGTGCAGCTTCAAGGCTTCGCAACCGACAATTTTTACTGGCTTGATGACCCCACACTCAGCGCTACGAATGTGCTGAATCCAACAGTCACTCCTACTGCTCCAACCACGTATTTCCTTGTGGACGAAAACGATTGTGAAGCCGACACCACTTCCGTATTTGTAGATTTTGTGGTGCCTCAAACCGATATAACCAACACCACTACGATATGCATTGGCAATGAGGTACAATTAGAAGCAGAGGGCGGAGCTACCTATGTTTGGTTTCCTCCCACAGGCCTGTCAACAACCCTAGGGGCAGTAACTACAGCTTCACCAGAAGAGACCACTACCTATACCTGCACCATCATCACCGTGGAAGGGTGTGAAACAGAGGAAGAAGTGACCGTGCAGGTAGATTTCAACATACCGGGAGGCAATGAATACCCTCCGGTGCCCATGTGCGTTGGTGAAGAGGCCTACCTAACCGCCGAGGCAGGGCAAAACTGGTTGTGGTATCCGGAAGAGTATGTGATAACTCAAGGGCAAACCGCCGTAGTGAATCCGCCCCAAACCATGACGTTCTATGTGGATGTGACCAATGCTTGCGGCACAGGTACAGATGAGGTGGTGGTTAACGTAATTACACCTCAGATTACTGCCGGTTCAGATGGAGTCATCTGTTTCGGAGAAACACACCCTGTTTGGGCTGAGGGAGGAGTAACCTATCAATGGCAGCCTGCCTCTTTTGTACTGCAACCAAACAACCAGCAAACTGTAGTTTATCCGCCTGACGATCAGTGGTTTACCGTGTATGGAACCGATGAAACCGGATGTACGGCCTCGGCTCAGGTATTTGTTGACGTGTTGCCCCTGCCTTGGGTGAATGCCGGTCCCGACAATTACATCGACTATCTGGAAACCGGACAGCTTTTTGGAGATGCTGATGGATTGCCTTTTTGGTGGGAACCTGAACAGGGGTTGAGTTGCGTTGATTGCCTGACACCTGTTGTAACAACCGACGACGCTATGTGGTACGTGCTTCACACCATAGATGCGAACGGTTGTGTAGGCAAAGACTCCGTGTATGTAGACATCTTCTTTCCGATTTATGTACCAAATACGTTTACTCCGAACAACGATGGAATCAACGAAGTATTTCTTGCGGTAGGTGATAACATTAGAGGCTTTCGCATGGAAGTGCACAACCGATGGGGTGAATTGGTATTCGCTACAGAAGACATTCACCAGGGCTGGGACGGTTCTGTGCGAGGAGGAGAACATTATGTTCAGATTGACACGTATGTTTGGACCGTTTGGTTTGACAGCAAGCGCGGCAAGGAGAAAATTCAAGGACATGTAAACGTAATCCGCTAAACCGCTGTTTTGACCATTGGTGTAATCGATTGGGTGGAATGGAAAAGCTATCGTTCTTTCTCTTAGCTTCGTATCATCAGAATTTACATTGCAATGAAAAAATTCCATCTATTTGCCATCGCTGCGATTACCTTTGCAGCAGGCTGCGGCGACAAACCATCCGCAGAACAGGATCAAAAAACTATGCCTCAACCACCCGATGCTAAACAAATCCCGGTAACGTTCAACGACCACGGAGACACGCGCGTTGATAATTACTTCTGGATGCGTCTTTCAGACGAACAAAAGAATGCTGAAACACCGGATGCGCAAACCCAGGATGTGCTTGATTATTTGAACGCCGAAAACGCTTATCGCGAAGAGGTCATGGCACATACCAAAGACTTGCAGGATTCTCTCTTCAACGAAATCGTTGGACGCATCAAGCAAGATGATCAATCTGTTCCAGTGAAGGTAGATGGTTATTGGTACTATACCCGATACGAGGAAGGAAAAGAATATCCGTATCACTGCCGGAAAAAAGAGAGCATGGATAGCCCCGAAGAGGTGATGCTCGATGTACCTAAAATGGCCGAAGGATTCTCCTACTATGCTATTGGTGGCCGTTCTGTGAGTCCAAACAACGAGTTGCTCGTTTACGGAGTTGATACCGTAAGCCGACGCAACTACACGCTCTACGTGAAGAATCTGAATACCGGTGAAATCTATGCCGATGAAATTCCGGAAACTTCTGGTGGCGCCACGTGGGCTAACGACAACAAGACGTTGTTTTACACCAAAAAAGACCCTGTTACCCTTCGCTCAGCCTACATATACAAGCACGTGCTAGGAACACCCGCTTCGGCAGATGTACTTGTGTATGAAGAGAAAGATGAAACATTTAATGTTGGAGTAGGTATTACCAAATCGAAAGAATACCTCATCATTGCCAGCTATGCCACCCTTTCGTCTGAATACCACTACTTGGATGCGAACAATCCAAATGGCCAATGGAAAGTGATTCAACCTCGGGTGCGCGGATTGGAATACAGCGTGTCTCAATACGGAAAGCACTTTTACATTGTGCACAACGAAAATGCCACCAACTTTAAGCTCTCCCGGGTAGAGATTGGGAAAAATACCAAAGAAAACTGGGAAGACGTTATCCCACATCGCGATGATGTTCTTTTAGAAGGAGTGGAGATTTTCAAAGACTATCTGGTTGTAGAAGAACGCAGTCAAGGTTTAACGCAAATTCGCATCAAACCGTGGGATAACAGCCCTGAGCATTACATCGAATTCCAAGACCCTGCCTATACCAGCTATGTTGACTACAATCCCGAATTTGAATCCAAGGTGCTTCGTTACGGTTACAGCTCATTGACCACTCCGAACTCTACGTATGATTACGACATGGTTTCGAAAGAGCGGACTTTGCTGAAGCAGCAAGAGGTTATGGATCCCAACTTCAAACCTGAAAACTATGTGTCTGAACGTTTGATGGCCACAGCTACCGACGGTACACTGGTTCCGGTATCGATTGTTTACCGCAAGGGCACAGAAAAGAATGGTAAAAATCCATTGCTTCTATACGCTTATGGATCATACGGTTCGAGCACCGACGCTTACTTTAGCTCTGTGCGCTTGAGCTTGTTGGATCGTGGTTTCGTGTATGCCATAGCGCACATTCGCGGCGGACAAGAAATGGGGCGCCAGTGGTACGAAGACGGAAAATTGCTCAAGAAAAAGAACACCTTTACCGATTTCATTGATTGCGGCGAATTCTTGATTGCACAGAAGTTTACCTCCAAAGAACACCTGTATGCCATGGGCGGTAGTGCAGGAGGTCTCTTGATGGGTGCTGTAGTTAATATGCGTCCTGACCTTTGGAATGGCGTGGTTGCTGCCGTTCCGTTTGTGGATGTTATCAATACCATGATGGACGAAACCATTCCGTTAACCACGGGCGAATTCGACGAGTGGGGCAATCCGAAAGACAGTGTTTATTACCACTACATGAAGTCGTATTCACCATACGATAACGTTGTTGCCCAGGATTACCCCAACATGTTGGTTACCACCGGTTATTGGGATAGCCAAGTACAATACTGGGAGCCAGCCAAGTGGGTAGCGCTCTTGCGCGATTTGAAAACCGATGACAACCTGCTTCTCATGTATTGTAACATGGATACCGGACACGGTGGTGCAAGTGGGCGCTTTGAGCGCTTTAGAGAAACGGCGATGGAATATGCCTTTCTGCTTGACCTGGAAGGGATTAAGAAATAAGAGAACAAAGGGCTGTCTGAAAAGATGGCCCTTTTCTTTTTGCCATACCCTATTACCTTTGCACAATGAGATACCGAAGGTTATATATGGAAGAGCTTGAAGCTTTCAAAGAGGAGTTCATTTTCTTCCTTTCCTCCAATTCCATTCCCGCTTCAGAGTGGGAAGAGGTGAAGCAGCATCGTCCGGAACGCGCAAACGAACTCATTGATTTATTTTCCGACATTTTCTGGGAAAAAGCCCTGTCGAAAATCCGCGCCATAAAAATTGTAGCACCCCGTCAATTCAAGGTGATACGCTATTTTGATGATCATGCAGAAATGGTGCAACTGGTGCTCCCGGAGCAATCAGCAGTGGACTTTACCAACCCGAAGGATCTTGAAAAAATAGCCTCTGGTCAGCACGATTTGGTAAACGAAAAACCTGAGTTTTTCAAAGGAACAAAAGCCTATGAAAAAACCCGCAATGACGATTTGTTTGTGATGATAGAAGGGGGCGCTGAACCGTGTTCTGAGGCGATATACAATGCCCTTAAAAACATCGGCAACGGTTAGAAGTGAGCGAGAACATCGCGTATATCTGAGGTGGTAATATCGAGGTGATACGCTCGCAAGCCAGCCCGATGTGCTCCGATCACATGTTGCACTGAATCATCAATAAAAAGGGTGCGATGGGGCGTTAGATCATTCCATTTGCACACTTCCAAAAACGTTTCGGGGTAAGGCTTCTTGATGCCGATAACGTTGGAGTAATAAATGCGTTCAAACGCGGCGCGAAAGTAGTCAATACCCATGGTGCGATCGATGGTTTTTTCGAACTCAGCTACGTGAATGGCGTTGGTATTGCTCAACAAAAACGTTCTGTACCTATCCTTCAAATCGTGAATCAGCGCAATGCGTTCAGTTGGTATATCGAGAAGAATGACATTCCATGCATCAAGCACTTGCTGGCGCGATACACCCTGTGGTAAGAAGGCATGCAGTTCGGCCAAGAAATCGTCGTTGCTGATTTTCCCGGTTTCAAGGCGATCAAACAAGGTAGATTGAGCCGCTTGGGAGTACACTTCTGTAAAAGAATTCCAGCCCAACTCATTGAAAGCACGCGCCGGTGCATCGTAATCGATGTTAAATAGCACACCTCCAAAAT
Source organism: Bacteroidota bacterium (assembly GCA_046047375.1). Taxonomy (GTDB): domain Bacteria; phylum Bacteroidota; class Bacteroidia; order Flavobacteriales_D; family Sanyastnellaceae; genus RI-182. The sequence goes on along the minus strand of JBJOIB010000341.1, from coordinate 4,013 downwards.
CAAATACAATGGCGTCAACATCTGCCGGATGTGGCAGTGTTTTTATTTCATTCGCTTCAACCATGCGTGCGGATTGTCGCTTGCCTGAATCTCACTCAACGCGCTGTTTGCCTCGTTTTTGCTAGCATATCCGTTGTATGCAACCAAATACAAACCGTTTTGTTGGTCACAAACTGTTGCGCTGTAACCTTTGGCTCGCAATTCGGCAACATAGGCCGTTGCGTTGGATTCTTCTTTGAACGCTCCACCAACAATGAAGTACAATTGAACAGGTTGGGGCATTTCTGCAGCAACCACGGGTATTTCAACGTTTTTAAGAACGAGCGTTCCATTCTCGGTAGGCATTTCGGTATCGAAATCCCATTGAAACGCATCAGGAGCGTTGGCGAGCCATTCTTTGAAGGGGTTTCCTTGGGCAACGTTATCCAGGGAAATTGCCTCTTCCTCAAAGCGTGGTTGATAGGTTGATACCTTCGCAATGGCTGACGGTGTGATGAAAGCAAACTGAAGTTCTTTGGTGTCTTGTTGTGCAAACCAGCCGGTGGCGATCAATAGTGGAACAGCCGCGGCTGCCGCCAGATTTCTCCATCCTTTTCGTGCTGACTTCTCAAATGCAACCACGGGCGTAACATCCGCGCCGTGTGCGCGACCTTGCTCAACTATTTCACGCATGATAGGAGACAGCTCCACGGCATTCAATCCGAAAGCTGCCGGCAAAAAGTTGCGTTCATCGGAGGGAGCGAATTGCAGGTTTCCCAAGCGATCTAAAAAAAGCACCCCAACGCGAAAAAGTGCCACTTGGCGTCCCTTCTCGAGCGCTTGTTTGATAGCCTCCACTTCACCATTGATGATGCCCATTGCTACCTCATACGAGCAGCCCAGTTGCAAACGAATCTCCTGAGCCAGAAGTCCATCGTTGTGCACCAAGCGTTGGTTGAAACTGACCTCGCGCGAAGGAGGATATACGCGATGTGATTGCGTGTTCAGGCGCGCCGGTTTTTCATTGGCAACAAAGCCTCCGAAACCCGGAATAATCACACATTCAGCATGATAGATAAGCTCGCTTACAGTTTGTTGTATGTGAGGGGCAATCATAGGGACGAAAGTAGCGATTTTCAGCGAAACTTACGCAGTTGGAGAGTACAGACGGTGAATTTCTTCTATATCTGACGGGGTATCAACAGACAACGATTCATGCGAAGAGATGGCGCAAAAGATGGAGATGCCATTCTCGAGCCAACGCAGTTGCTCTAGGCTTTCAGCCAGTTCCAACGAGCCCGGTTGCAGGTGCACAATGCTGTGCAAGGCCTCCGGTTTATAGGCATAAATGCCGATGTGTTTATAGAAATCGTGTTTTTCGAGCCAATCAGTAACCGATACGCCACGCAAAAAAGGAATGGCGCTGCGCGAAAAGTAGAGAGCTTTGTTGTGTTTCCCCATTACTACTTTTACCTTGTTGGGATCGAGGAGCACCCCCGGGTCATCAATGCGCTTGACGGCTGTAGCAATGTCGACCCCTTCTTTCTGGATCAATCTTGCTACCTCATTGATTTGCTCTGGCGCGATATAGGGCTCATCACCTTGAATGTTGATGACAGCATCTGACTGGCCGATTTTAACCAATGCTTCGTGGCAACGTTCAGTTCCGGTTTCATGGTGAGGGAGGGTAAGTACAACCTTGCCACCAAAACCGCGCACCGCCTCTGCAATGCGTTCGTCATCGGTAGCAACCCACACTTCTGAAAGCTCTGTCGCCTGAAGGGCGCGTTCATAAACCCGCTGTATCATGGGTTTGCCATGAATCATTGCTAGCGGTTTGCCTGGAAAGCGTGTTGACGCAAAGCGAGCAGGAATAATGCCGGTGATATGCATTAGAAAGTTACTGTGTATTGCAGGGTGGTCAGTCGGGGCGATTCGATTGACAAAGGCCGCACGGCATACTCCAGATTGGTCAAATTTTGCACAATCAAGGAGAGTTTTTGCTTCTCTGTAATGAAATAGCCCAAACGCAGGTCAAAGATATGAATGCCTTTTTGATGTTCGGCAATATAATCTTCCAATCCCCAATTGATGGTAGGGTCGATGTTGTCGACGTAGATAAACGCGTAGTCGATGTTTTGAATTTGTGTTTGATAGCGCCAAGACAGCCCAACGAGGAACAACGGGTGTTTGAACTCCACATCGGCGCGAGCCAGTTGTTGGATACGGTATTTGAGGATGTTGTTAGTGGTATCAGAACTGGTATTCAGATAGGTGACGGGGTTGTTGGGGTTGTTATCGGAGTAGGCATAAGCAAAATCAGGCGTGGTTGAAATGGGCTTGGTATAGGTGTAGCCGGCAAGGAGGTTGACATCAAAAGGACCCAATTCTCCTGTTCCGATGATGGAGAGCTCAGCACCGGTAACTTTGCTTTTTCCGGTATTCAAGCTTTTAAACCCAAATCCGAACAACGGGTCGTTGATGGTTCCCCACCTTCCGAAGGTGAATTCAATGAAATTCTCATATTCCTGGATGAACGCAGCGGCATCAATAAACCCTTTAAAATTACCAACTCTAAACCCTTGCTTCACTCCCAACTCCGCGTTGTACGAGGTTTCAGGGTCGAGCTGTGTGCCGGGATAAATGATAAGAGAACCCACAGCTGTTTGGATGTATTTCTCCGCAATGGTCGGAAAACGAAATCCTTGTCCATACGACCCCCTAAAGTATGTAGCTTGTCCTACGCGATAGTTAACGCCTGATCGAAAAACAGGTTTAGACGCCTCATCGTTGTTAATGGTGAACTGCTCGTAGCGCAATCCGGCAGAGATAGACAATCGGTCAAAAAAGGTTTTGTCGAGTTGCAAGTAACCGGCGTTGTTTTGGGCGGAATTCCGGCCATCGGGGTTATCCCCGGAGTAGAGTTGCGACTCACCATCCGTATGCATGGCTACCAATCCTGCGGTAATGGTGAAGTCTTTCACGCGTTCGGTGTCGAACTGCTTTTGAAATTGATACTCACCATAAAACACATCAGAAAAATTCCCTTGGTCGTTGTCGTTATCGTTGTCGAGTTTTTGCCAACGCGTCCGAATGGAGTGGCGCATTCCATTTTGGCTGAAGTATTCGATAAACGGATCCACAGTTCCCATCACTTGTTTTGTTCGAGTGGCAGACCCGGCATACGCCTGATAGAGACCGGCTGACGTGTTTTCCCACACAAGCGTAGCAAGTGATTCGCCCACCAGCCAATTGGTGTTGACCCCGAATTGCAGACCTGGAATGGATTTGCTGCGATAACGCAGGTTGGCATTCATGCGCGCGCGCGATTCGGCATCGTAGCGATCTACCGAAAACGGATTAAACCCTGCTTTCACTGTATCGGTCACAGCGCCGTTCTGATCTGTATTGATGATGGGACCTAAAGCGCCATCATCACCCATGAAATTACCTCCAACAACCAAGTCGAGCTGTCCAATCTTTCGGGAGTGCAGAAATTGAATACCTGCCTGCATGGGTTGACCACTCCAGTACTTGGCATTGGCTGATTGCGGGTTAGAATACACGCCGTAATACGATGTAATTTTGGTCAGCGGTTCATCTTTCGGGTAGGCCGTGCGGAGGTTGATAACACCGCTCAGGGCAGCGCTTCCGTAAAGAACAGATGAAGCCCCTTTGATGATTTCGATTTGCTCTAGGTTCTCAACTGGTAAGAATCCCCATGAAGGTCTTCCGGCATCACCGCTCAAAATGGGAAGGTCATCCATTAAAATCATAACACGGCTGCCCGCACCAAAGCTGTAGCCTGAACCACTCCTGATTTGAGGTTCGTTATCTACAATGCTCACGCCGGGCGTCTGCTGCAACACATCATCTACAGAAGTGGTGTTTTTGTTTTCGATGATGTTAGGTTTCAAAACTTCCATGGAAACGGTTAGTTCGCCCAGATCTTGCTCAAACTTACCTGCCGAAACAACAACGATATCGATGTTCAGTGTTGCTTCTTCCATAGCAACATTGAGTTGGGTTGTTTC
>JBJOIB010000340.1:0-5134 GCA_046047375.1 Bacteroidota bacterium | reverse complement strand
CGTGAATAACGTCGAGCAGTTCTGCTTCAGAGGTTGCAGCATCGAGTCGAATCAGTGTGCTTTCAAATCCGCATCGCTCACACGCCTTCACTTTACTTGCAACATACGTTTCCGAAGCTCCGTCGTTCCCCACAAGGATTGCGGCCAGATGAGGCCTTTTCCATCCGCGCTGCACGCGCGACGAAACTTCCAGCGCTATTTCCTGCTGTATCGATTTTGAAACCGCTTTTCCGTCGAGTAAAACCATATTTTCGTTAACGACGATTCACGTTCTTCAAGCTAGAGGCGAGGTTGGCCATGCGGCTCTTGTTCGTCATCAGCTTCATCATTTTACGTGTTTCGTCGAATTGTTTGATGAGTTTGTTCACGTCGTTGATGTTCCTACCTGCCCCGGCAGCAATGCGACGGCGACGGCTGACATCAAGAGCATCAGGATTTTTGCGCTCAAATGGCGTCATGCTGTGGATGATGGCTTCGATGTGTTTAAAGGCATCATCATCAATTTCTATGTCTTTCAATGCCTTGCCCATTCCCGGAATCATACCCAACAAATCTTTGATGTTACCCATCTTTTTGATTTGCTGAAGCTGATCGAGGAAGTCTTCAAAATCGAACTGATTCTTTTCAATTTTCGATTGAAGTTTTTTCGCTTTTTCTTCGTCGAATTGTTCTTGCGCGCGTTCTACGAGCGACACCACGTCACCCATTCCGAGGATACGGTCGGCCATCCGCTGAGGGTAGAAGACATCTATGGCCTCCATTTTTTCACCGGTACCTACGAATTTGATGGGCTTGTTTACAACCGATTTAATGGTGAGGGCAGCTCCACCGCGTGTATCACCGTCGAGTTTGGTAAGAACAACACCGTCAAAATCCAACCGATCGTTGAATGTTTTAGCGGTGTTCACAGCATCTTGTCCGGTCATGGCATCCACCACGAATAGCGTCTCAGAAGGCTGAACAGCTTGTTTCACCGCCGCTATTTCATTCATCATTTCTTCATCGATGGCCAATCGTCCGGCAGTATCGATGATCACAACATTGAATCCGTTGCTTTTTGCGTGTTTGATACCATTGAGGGCAATTTCTACCGCGTTCTTATTTTCACGTTCAGAATACACCTCAACGCCAATCGATTCACCAACAACGTGCAACTGGTCTATCGCCGCAGGACGGTAAATATCACACGCTACGAGAAGCGGTTTTTTCCCTTTTTTGGTCTTTAGGAGATTGGCAAGCTTTCCTGAGAAGGTCGTTTTACCCGAACCTTGCAATCCAGACATCAAAATAATCCCCGGATTTCCTTGGTAGTTGATGTCGGTTTGTTGACCACCCATCAACTCTGTGAGCTCTTCATGGGTAATCTTCACCAGGAGTTGTCCGGGCTTCACAGCAGTCAAAACCTCTCTACCCAACGCCTTTTCTTTCACGCGTGTAGTAAAGTCTTTCGCTGTTTTAAAGTTCACGTCAGCATCGAGCAAAGCTCTTCTTACTTCCTTCAGTGTATCGGCAACGTTGACCTCCGTAATTTGACCCTGACCTTTTAAAATTTTAAACGCCCGGTCGAACCGTTCCTGTAATCCTTCAAACATGCTTTTGATCTTAAAGTGGCAAAAATAGCAAAGCTTTGGGCGAAGTCGAAATTTATCTTTATCAATACGCTTATCTGATTTTGGGAATCCAATAATTACCACATTGCCGCAAACATTTTTTTCATTATCGCCTCACACGGCGGATGTTAATGGCGTCTAGTAATCGAACAAACAATTAACAGTATGAAAAGAGTATTTTTTCTAATTCCTTTTGTTGCAGCCATTTACCTTATAAGCTGCAAAAAAGAAGATGCCACCCCGCAGGGCAACAATCCGGTAAATACAGTGTCATACAGCACCGCGCAAGACTACTTGGACGCTAAGAACGTGCCGTTGCAAACATTTACCATTAACGCCTCAACCGGGGGAACATTCACAGGAGCGAAGGGCACTCAGGTTACCATTGCACCGGGTACGTTTGTCAACTACGATGGTTCTCCGGTAACCGGCAATGTTCAGATGAAATTGAAAGAAGTGTTTTCACCTCGTGACATGATTTTTTCAGGGGTTTATCCTGTTTCGTATGGGAACATCTTGAAGTCGGGTGGCGAATTTTACTTGCAGGCCTCTCAAAATGGAGTTCCAGTTGACGTAATGTTTGGTGAAATGGTCATGGTAGACTTGCCTGCACAAGATGTTGATCCGAACATGTTACTTTTCTTTGGAGCCGGCGGTGAAGATCCTGACTCTCTGAACTGGGATGTTATTGAAAACAATCAGGAAGATTCGCTTTGGAACAATGGCTTTACCTTCAACGTTGCCGATGGTGCTTATGAAATCACCCTTGATTCATTGGGCTGGGCCAACATTGATGCTTTTGATTGGACAATTACTTATTTCCCAATCGAATTTACCTTGACAGGTGTTGACGGTTTGAATAATAGCAATACCTCAGCATGGGCAATATTTGAGGATTTCAACGGTGTTTGGCCTACTGGTGTTCCTAGCTGGGGAAGCATTGAGAACAACGTCATTCACGAAACTCACCTCGGTGCTGTTCCTATGACTTTGGTGGTGGTGAGCGTAGTCAATAACCAGCTATATTACGGTTATTTGAATTTCACTCCAGTCAATGGAACAAACTACACCATAAACATGGAAGTAACCACAGAAGCTGCATTGGATGCCTTCTTGGGTGGACTTTGATACTAACAACAAAACGGGAAAAGGGATCGTCGGCGACGGTCCCTTTTTTTTTACGCTGGCTTCGATATCCTCAACCAGTGATTGGGGGAGCGCTCGAAGCCAACCGTTTATTTGCTTTCTTTGCAACTGAATTGAATCAATGAAAGCCGCGCTCAAAATAGCTCTCAAAATCGCACTCGGGTTTCTTCTCTTGCTGGTTCTTTACACCGCAACAGCTCTTGTTCTTTCTGTGATTCCAGCCTCAGAGGAGCCGGGGGAAGGTGTTACGGTATATTTGTTATCAAACGGCGTTCATACAGACATCGTTGTTCCTGTCGAAAATTCGTTGTTCAATTGGAAAACCCTTGTTGATCCTGCTAATACCAGGGGAAAACAAGCAGATCTTCCTTGGCTGGCCATGGGGTGGGGGCATCGTGGATTTTACCTTGAAACTCCAACATGGGCTGATTTAACCGTTGGAACTGCTTGCAACGCAGCATTCGGTCTGGGTGAGTCTGTTCTTCATGCCACCTTCTATAAAGACTTAAAAGAGAGTGACTTATGTTATAAACTGCATCTTTCAAGCAAGCAGTATCAACAACTAGTGAACTTCGTTCAACAAAGTTTTTACCGCAATGACCAAGGATCAACAGTTGCTATATCCACGCATGCACTTTATGGTGATAACGATGTTTTTTATGAGGCTACCGGAAAATATAGCTTGTTTCATACCTGCAACACATGGACAAATAACGCTTTGAAAGCATGTGAGAAAAAAGCCTGTGTTTGGACCCCACTTGAATGGGGCATATTTTATCACTACAGAGAATAATCGATGATTTCAAAATACATTAATATCATTCGTGATTCGCTTTCCGGTAAGGAGCATGATTTCACAGAAGGCAGCATCCCGAAGGCGGTCATTCTACTTGCCATCCCAATGATTCTCGAACTCAGTCTTGAAAGCGTGTTTGCTGTGGTAGACATGTTTTTTGTCAGTGGACTGGGTGAAAATGCTATTGCTACAGTTGGACTAACTGAGGCTGTAGTGATGCTCATTTACTCCATAGGGATTGGCCTGAGTACTGGAGCCACAGCCATTGTGGCAAGAAGAACGGGGGAGAAAGACGCACTCTCTGCATCATTGGCCGGACTGCAAGTGGTCATGCTGGCAGTGGTTGTTTCGATTGTTTTAAGTATACCTGCTATCCTTTATGCTGAAGATATCTTGATGCTGATGGGAGCTGCCCCTGAAGTAGCAGCTGAGGGTGCAGGTTTCACACGCATTGTGCTTGGTGGAAACATAGTCATTCTCTTGCTTTTCATCATCAACGGAATATTCAGAGGGGCAGGAGACGCTTCAATGGCAATGTACAGCCTCTGGATTGCCAGTTTAATCAACATCATTCTTTGTCCGATTTTCATTCACTTTTGGGGTTTGTCAGGCGCAGCAATCGCCACCGTTATTGGAAGAGGCTCTGGTGTCGCTTTTCAGTTGTACCACCTGTTCAATGGCAAAAGATCCATTACCTTCAAAGGAACTCGCTTGAGATTCAATCCCGAGGTTCTAAAATCAGTGGTGAATGTATCTTGGCCTGCCACATTGCAGTTTTTGGTAGCCACAGGATCATGGATTGTTCTTACTCGTTTGGTCGCTGAATATGGAGGAACGGCCGCCTCTGCAGGCTACCAAATTGCCATGCGAAATGTGATGTTCTTCATCCTTCCCGCATGGGGGCTTAGCAACGCCGCGGCAACGTTGGTTGGACAGAATTTAGGAGCAGGGAAAACAGATAGAGCGGAAAAAAGTATTCAACTGAGTGCTCGCTACAATGCCGTTTTCATGGCGTTTGTTATGTTTATCTTTCTTTTTTTACCAGAGTTTATCGCCTCTATTTTCACACAAGATGGTCTGGTCAAGAGCTATTCAGTGGATGCCCTTCGCATCATTGGCTCCGGCTTCATCTTTTACGGTATCGGGATGGTTATGATACAATCGCTCAATGGAGCAGGGGATACCAAAGCCCCTACAGTTATCAACTTCATTGGATTCTGGCTGGTTCAAATTCCATTGGCGTATTTTCTTACCACCAAAACCGATCTTTCTGTTACAGGTGCTTTTATGGCTATACCCATTGCTGAAACACTCATTGCACTGCTAGCTTGGGGATACATGCGCCGCGGTAAATGGAAACAAATCGCGGTATAACGTAAATTGTGATAATTTATTGTTTACCAATCCATTAAAACCGCCTTCATCGGTAAAGCGGCCTGCTCGTTCCGTACTAGCGTCTTTTTAAGGTTCCTCTGACAATAAGAGGCCGATCGGAGGAGTTTACCTGTTCTTTTCGAAGCACAACTTGATATCCGGAATCATCAACCCCGTGTGGGTTCAGCGATAACATTTCCTTGTTTTT
>JBJOIB010000339.1:0-3834 GCA_046047375.1 Bacteroidota bacterium | reverse complement strand
TCATCCGGCATCAGGTTGGAAATGTCGGCTCACTCGCCGGATGCGATTGCTCAGCTTCTAAAAACCGCTGATGCCCTGAACCTCCAGGCGGGCACACTCATCGTAAACCCCGTACCCGCTGAAGATGAAATTCCGGCCGATGAAATGGAAACCTTTATTCATAAAGCTTTGATTATGAGCCATGAACAGGGTGTGTCTGGAAAAGAAACCACACCCTTTCTATTGAAGCAAGTGGCTGAGTTAACGGCAGGGCGATCATTGCTTACCAACAAGGCTCTGGTTCGCAACAATGTTAAGCTGGGCGCAGAGGTAGCCGCGGCGTATTCATCCGCCGAGTGAGGCGAAAGAAACCAAGCCTGAAAGCAGGATGCAACGAAGGTTGGTATAATTGACGATTTCGGGCTACTTTTGCAACGTAGTTCGAACAAACCCCATCAATCGACATGGAAAACGAAACCACCCAAACACAGGTAATGACTGAGGAAGAGCTAAAAGCACAACTGCTGGCGGATTACCGCATTGCGTGCAGAAGCAGAGAGGCATCATTGCTGGGAAGAAAGGAAGTACTCACCGGGAAAGCCAAGTTCGGCATCTTCGGAGATGGTAAAGAAGTAGCACAGTTGGCTATGGCCAAGCAGTTTCGCCATGGGGATTTTCGTTCAGGTTACTATCGCGACCAAACGTTTATGATGGCGCTTGATCTGCTGACCGTGAAAGAGTATTTCGCAGCACTGTATGCTCACCCGGATGCAACCGTGGAGCCAGCGTCAGGCGGAAGACAGATGGGAGGGCACTATGCTACACGCAGCTTGGATGACCAGGGCAATTGGAAAAACCTGATGGCTCAGTACAACAGCTCAGCTGATATATCGCCAACCGGTGGACAAATGCCGCGACTTTTGGGCTTGGCGCAAGCGAGTAAAGTGTACCGCAACAATCCAGAGTTGAGCCATATGACAGGATTCTCCAACGGAGGAAACGAAGTGGCCTTTGGAACCATTGGCGATGCGAGTACCAGTGAAGGGATGTTCTGGGAAACCATGAACGCCGCTGCTGTGCTGCAAGTTCCGTTGGCCATGTCTGTATGGGATGACGGTTACGGAATTTCTGTTCCGAAAAAGTTTCAGACTGTAAAGGCGAGCATTTCGCAGGCATTGCGTGGTTTCGAGATACAGGAAGGAACCAACGGCATTCGCATTTACAACGTTCGCGGATGGGACTACCCTGCCTTGGTGGCAACCTACGAAGATGCCATTGAGTACTGCAGAACCAACCACGTTCCCGTGTTGATTCACGTAGAAGAGGTGACACAGCCGCAAGGACACTCTACCAGCGGGTCACACGAGCGCTACAAAAGCAAAGAGGTGCTGGATTGGACTACAGAGTACGACTGCATTAACCAAATGCGACTATTCATGCTCAAGGCCGGAGTGGCTTCTGAACAAGAATTGGAAGACATACGAAACGAAGAGAAAAAAGAGGTGCGCGAGCAGCAAAAGCAGGCGTGGAGCGAGTTTCAGAAACCACTGTTAGCTGATCGTGACGCCGCTGCAGAACTAATTCGCGCTGTTGGACAAGATAGCATCGCTACCCAGTTGCTGGGCATCACAGATCCTATTCGGAAAGATATTTTCAACGCAGTGTACGAGGCTTTGCGCGCCACCCGAGGTCAAGAGACATCTGAACGCGCTGCGCTGAAAAATTGGATTGCTCGTGAGCGTCAGGTCAACAATCGCCGGTACGGGAGCCATTTGTATTCAGAATCAAGCCGCAAGGTAGCCAACATCGCTCCTGTAGCTCCACAATATCCATCCGATCCTGAAATGGCTGATGGACGAATTGTGTTGCGTCAGAATTTTGAAGCCATCTTCAAGAAATACCCTGAGGTGCTCACCTTTGGTGAAGATACCGGTAAAATCGGCGGTGTGAATCAAGCCATGGAAGGCATGCAAGAACTGTTTGGAGAGTTGCGTGTATCGGATGTGGGTATTCGTGAATGCACCATTCTCGGTCAAGGCATTGGCATGGCGATGCGCGGCCTGCGTCCGATTGCTGAAATACAATACCTCGATTACTTGTATTACGCCTTGCAAATCATGCGCGATGATCTGGCTTCAGTGCACTATCGCACCGCGGGCGGACAAAAAGCGCCATTGATTATTCGCACCCGCGGACACCGTTTGGAGGGCATTTGGCACAGCGGATCGCCTATGGGGGCTATTATTCATTCTGTTCGTGGTATCAACGTTTGCGTTCCGCGCAACATGGTTGAGGCTGCCGGTATGTACAACACCCTCCTTAAAAGCGATGAACCTGCACTTGTAGTGGAATGCCTCAATGGGTACCGCTTGAAAGAGGCCTTGCCAACCAACCCGGGGGAATACTGCATTCCGCTTGGAAAGCCTGAAATTGTGCGTTCTGGGGAACACGTTACCGTGGTTTCGTACGGCAGTACGTTTAACATGTGCCAACAAGCGGCTGAAGTGCTCGAAGAAATGGGCGTGGATGTAGAGTTGGTGGATGTACGCACCTTGCTGCCGTTTGATGTGGATCACGCCATTGTTAAATCATTGGCCAAAACCAATCGCGTTGTTTTTGTTGACGAAGATGTTCCAGGTGGTGCTACCGCATTCATGCTTGATCAGGTGCTCAATGTGCAGGGAGGGTATGCCTTCCTCGATAGCCAACCCCTGACCATAGCTGCGAAGCCACATTTACCGGCTTATGGTACCGATGGCGACTATTTTTCGAAGCCAAGTGTTGACGACATCGTTGAGGCCATCTACCAGTTGATGAACGAGGCTGACCCAACCCAGTTTCCTGCACTATGACCGAATTTCCTATCCACGAACCCTTTATCGAGCTGATAAAGCTCTTGAAAGTGCTCAATGTTGTTGAATCTGGGGGCATGGCAAAAATGGTCGTGGATGATGGTTTGGTGCGCGTTAACGGCGAGGTGGAGCATAGAAAACGACGCAAACTTATCATAGGCGATGTGGTGCATTTTGAAACAGAAGTCATCCATATCCTAGCTCCATCAGCATCGTAGCTGCGATTTTTGTTGGTTATTTTTTTAGCACGTCTGCGAAGTTTACGCCCATGTGTGTATTTTAGACTGATCTAAATAATCAGCTATGCTTCGATTTCTACTTGTTGTGCTGCTGTCGTGCACTTCGTTGTTGGGTTATTCGCAAATTGCACTGAAAGGACGCGTACGCGACAAAGCAACAGGAGAACCTGTTTTCAGCGCTAACGTTATTGTGAAGGGCACAACAACTGGTATCACCACTGATTTCGAGGGGGAGTTTAAACTTCAAGTAGCCAAGCTGCCTGTAACTTTGGTAGTTAGCTTTATTGGTTACGAGCAAGCAGAAGTTGTTGTAAATGAGAGCAGCGCCAGGGTAGAAGTACTTTTGAAACCGGCTCAGATCATGATTGATGCTGCGGAAGTAGTGGGAGAACGCATCTCTGAGCGCCAAAAACAAGCTCCTCTCACCGTTGAAACCATGGATGCCATTGCCGTAAAAGAAGCACCTTCGGGAAGCTTCTACGAAGGTCTGGGTAATCTCAAAGGTGTCGATCTAACCTCTGCCAGTTTGGGCTTTAAGATCATCAATACACGCGGTTTTAACAGCACCTCGCCGGTGCGATCGCTTCAATTGATTGACGGGGTCGATAACCAATCGCCCGGCTTGAACTTTTCGTTGGGTAACTTTCTGGGGTCGAGTGATTTAGATATCAAGAGTGTTGACATTGTGGCGGGAGCTAGTTCTGCATTTTTTGGCCCCGGAGCTTTCAATGGGGTGATCAATATGCAGACCAAGAACCCGTTCA
>JBJOIB010000338.1:0-5527 GCA_046047375.1 Bacteroidota bacterium | reverse complement strand
CCATACCCGTCATCATCGAAAAACTTTACCTCACCGATTCCAAGAACAAGGCCATTCGTTATTTCTCTTCGGGTATGAAGCAGCGGGTTAAATTGGCTATAGCGTTGCTTTCTGATACACCTTTTGTTCTGCTTGATGAACCAACTTCTAACTTGGATGCAAAAGCCATTGTGTGGTACAAGCAATTGGTGGAGGAGAACAAAGACGGGCGCATCATCATTGTCTGCTCAAACGACCAGAAGGACGAGTTCAGTTTCTGCACCAAGCAGCTGAACATGATGGATAATAAGTAGTTACTTCTGGGTTTGGTTTAATCTCCGCAACCACCACACCCGCTACAGCCCCCGCAGCCACTGCAACTGCTACAACCACTATCGCCAAAGCTGTGGTCTACGCTATCATAGTCGGTATCGAATGTATCTCCGTAGCGGTCGTAGTAATCCCAATCACCGCACCCGTAGCAGCCAGTATCGCTGTTTCGCTGCCTATTGAATTCTTCCAGCAGTTGACTGTCAATTAGCTTCAGAAGTTCAAAGTCAAGGTTTTTCAAAAGAAAAATGTTTCCCTTGATGGAAAGCAGAATTTCCAATGCCTTTTCCTTGTCCAGTACAATAAGGTCAGGTAAAGTGTTTTCCAACATGGTTATTTCTGAGGAAAGTTTTTTTCTTAGATCTAACCCTAGTGTGGTGTAGGAAAGTCCACCCAGCCAACGTTGAAAAAAGCCATTATCGAAGATGCCATTCATGGCTGGCGAACTCATTATCTTCTTTTGGACATAACGTTTCGCGCCTCCTGAATTCTGAAAGCCCATGGAAATAAGATGACGGAAAAGGATTTCAATTTGTGGACTGGTGAAGTAAGGACTGAGGAAAATCTCTTCGTGACGCTGTGGTTTGTACTTGAGGAAATTCTTTCCTGCCACTACGTACATGTAAGAGCGGACACTGTCATTTCTGTGTGCCTGCCTCCGAATTTCCCTGGTTTGGAGCACACGCTTCAACAAAAGATCCATGAATGTGTACTTCATCAGATCTTTTAGTTGGGCGTTTGCAGACTCAATGATGAGATGCGTTTCGGCAGGTGTGTAATTAGCTAAAATCTGTGTCAATCTCTGTTGGTTTTAAACTTTGGAACTACCCAGTTTCTGTGGCGGTTTACACGCGTGAACACAATTTCGCCAAACCTAATTTTACTGGACGGCCAAATATCGGGTGGAGGAGTTTCACCTAACTGCTTTTGATAGAAAACCTTCGTTTCGGCATACCAATCTTTGAACTTGTCCTTTTCATTCTGACCACCTTTGGTTGGGCCATGGTGAATGTCTCGTCTCAGGGTATCGCGGCACATGTCCAACCAATAGGATTCCGTGTAAATCAGATGCAGATGCCAAACTTGGTCAACCTGATCTGAAGGTGTAAGAGGGTGGTCGGCCGTGCAAATCAGAAAGATGAACTTCTTGTATTCATGCACCGCACGCAGTGCAAACTCTATTGGCCAATCATTCTCGCGAGCCAGCCTATCCGTAAACGTGAAGTCAGAATCAATATCATCGATTTCGAATTCGCGTATCTTCTGCCAAAGCTGTTCTTGTTCTGTAGTCATTCTGTCCTCCAAACTAGTGGAAATTTCTACACGATGTTTGGTAGTTGAGTTCTTAGACCACTACTACACGGTCAACTTCTTAAGAATCGATATCTGCCCGAAATGATAGTAGCTGTGTTCAATAATGGCTTCAATATTCCGTAGGTAAGTACCATACTTCTCATCAACAAAAGGGGCGTCCAGCTGAGCATCTGTGAGTGTTTCCGTAGCATTGGCAAATGCCTCTGCATTTGAAACAAGAGTATTAACCAACTGTTGCCACTGTGCTTCGGTGGTAATCGGCCGCATATCAAAACTCAACTTATCTCTAACCTCCAGCGGACCACCATTCAGCACCTGTAATAACCCTGACAGGTAATAGTTGATATGGAACGTTAGCTCGATAATGGTGTTTAGTTCAGCAACTTTGCAGTTGGCCTGCTGGTAGTTAATGCTCAACAACAGTTCCTTAACATTGGTGTTGGCAATCCACTTACCGTTCAAGAAAAGCTCGCGCAATCTGGTGGATAGTTGTTCACTTCTACTCATAAGCTGCTAAATTAAGCAGCAAGGTGAACCGGCAGCCGACTTTTCTTCACTGCATAACTTCATCACTTCAATGCGTCATCTGTATCTAAAATCCAACGAGGCGGAATTGATACAGTACCTCAGGCCGGTCGGTTTGGGACCATCTTCGAACACATGTCCCAAATGTGCATTGCAACGGGCACAGTGAACTTCATCGCGCATCATGCCAAAACTGGTGTCGGTAGATTTTTCAACGTGGTTTTCAATGTAGGTGTAGTAACTGGGCCAACCTGTGCCACTGTTGAACTTGGTTCTACTATCAAACAACTCGAGCCCGCAACAGATACAGGTGTAAATGCCATCTGATTTGTGATTCCAATATGCCCCAGAAAATGCTCGCTCGGTATCATGCTTACGGGTCACCAGATATTGCTGTTCCGTAAGCTTCTCTTTGTAGTAATTGTCCGGCCTTACTTGTTTCTGTACCGCAGTTTGACCAAAGCCAGTCAAACTGCACAACATGCTCAACGTAATGATTATGTTCCTTCTCATGTACAAACAACGCTTTGCACGCATCATATGTTTTAAGTGAATTGGAAAGTAATATGACTTTTGGACGGACGCGTCCGAATTAAAAAACTAAGGACATCGTACGTATAGAATGATCCTGATACATTTGTAAATGTGAAATATTACACGAAACTCAAATTAGTTAAAAAATGAAAGCCAACGAAATAGCAAAACTGTTCACCACTTTTATCGAAGAAGGTACTACACCAAAGGGAATGAAAGTGCATGCTTTTTTTCATCAATTGGAGGCAAGCGACAAGCGCTTGGTTGCTAACAATATTGCCAAGGCCTATGCTGCCTACGTGGAAGAGGAAAACGAAAAAGAAGCATTGAGAAAACAGAATAGAAAAGAGATAGCAGAACTTAAGAAAAAGGCCAAAGCGTTGGGTCTTAAAATAGTAGAGTAATATTGAATAGAAAATGTAGTCAGCATGTAAATGAAAAGGCCTCCTCGGTTTCCAGAACCAAGGAGGCCTTTGTCGATTTAAGGCACAATATTGATGTCTTGCCCAGCCTATGCCTGAACTTGCCCGAGTAAAAAGTAGCAGGATCAGTCATGCCTAAAGAGTTGAAACATGACAATGGTTGTTAAGGAATAACCAAGGGCCGTTTCTTCAGCTTCCGTTTATTGCTCCAGGACAATAGTCCATTGGCGGCCACGGCCAGAATAATGATGGAAGCTCCAGCGTAAAAGCCTAAGTTCAACTCTTGGTGTTCATGAAAAATAAAAGCTGCGAGAACAATGGAATATACCGGCTCTAAGTTCACCGAAAGGTTCATGACGAAAGGAGAAACATGCTGTAAGGCCTGATAGGATAACTGCATGGCATAAACGGTACATACCAAACTCAGTAATAAGAGATAGCCACTGTCTGCCAAATTGGGAACCAATTCCTGTGCGGGGAAAAGATATAGATACAAAGGTGCCAGAAGTGTGAGGGTCCCAAATCCACCCATCAGCTCATAGAGCAGCAGATTGCGCGGCCCATGGTTTTCAAGTAGCCCTTTGGTCTGAATAGTAAAATAAGCGCAAAGCATGGCGCTTATGAGTCCAAGCCCGATTCCTATGGCATATAGTTGTTGAAAGCGGAATATCAGGTAGATGCCAAAGATGATGAACAGGCCTAGAACAAGTTCCACGGCCTTTGGGCGTGATCGGGACAGCAACGGGTCCAATATGGCAGTGAAGAGAGCAGTGCTAGCCAAGGCGCTCAATGCAATAGACACATTGGAATATTTGATCGAACCATAAAAGGTGACCCAATGTAGCGCGATGGTGCTACCCACAAAGGCAATCTTTTTCATTTCCTTCCACGGGGGTGGTTCCAGTTCGCCTTTCCATTTCAGGAACATTCCCAACGCAGTTATCGTGAGAAGGATGCGCCACCAAACCAGTGGATATTCTGCCAACGTGATAAGTCGTCCCAAAATGCCTGTGAATCCCCAGAGGAAAATGGCAAAATGCATTTGAAGATAAGCGCGCTGCATGGGCGCAAAGTACGTGAGAAATGCGATTGCTTACGGGCAGTTGCAGTTGTTTCCTTCCTTCAGTTTGCTTATGCCCAATTGGTAAGTGAGACCAACGCGGAAGGTGAATACCGTTTGGTAATTGGCAAAGGGGCTTTCAGGGGTGCGGGAATCGGTAAATTGAGATTGATTTGGCATGATCCGAACCGATTCACCGAATGTTCCAGGACCACCTCCTGCACTCAAATGAAGTAACAATCCTTTGTACATGTTTACTCGCGTCCCTATGCCGAAATGATGCGATAATCCGTTCATGGTCACTTGTCTCACAGCACTGTAGGCGGTCGATCCGTCATTGGTTGTTGCGGTTACGTCCCTTCTCGACCTGCTGTATGCATAACTAAGGTCATAGAACAGGAACGGAGAGAAGAGTCTGTTACTGCGAATGGGGAAATACTCGTAAGTGAGCGCGGCACCGTAGCGCTCCCAATCACTTTGTCCACCGAAAAGGTCGTGGTAGGCAACATGGGTTCCTAAAGCTACAGCATGATGTTTCATGGTGTAACGGAATTGAAGCTCAACCACAGCGCTCTCGATCAGCGCAACGCCCGTATAGGATATTCCTGCGCCAAAGAGAGGGTCGAAAGAAGTGCTGTCCTTCTTCTGCGCCCTTCCGGTGTTCAACATAAGAGCGAACAGGGAAACGGTGAGAACTATTCGAAACACATGCTTCATCGGGTGGTCAAATTAGCTATTTTCAACCGTTCACCAAATTGAATCTCATGCAACATGCAACTGCCGATCTGTGCGACAAGCACCCTGATAAACTCCAAGTTGTCGATCCTATTTTCTCCGACTTTGGCAATGTGGCCTGCTTTGAGGGAGAGATCTACACGCTAAAGGTTTTTGAAGACAATACCTTGGTGCGCACCGTGCTCGAAATGGATGGAACCGGCAAGGTATTGGTGATCGATGGTGGTGGGTCGTACCGCTGCGCCTTGGTGGGCGACAACTTGGCCGCTTTGGCTATTGAAAACAACTGGCGGGGACTGGTGGTTTATGGTTGCATTCGCGATTCGCGTCAGATTTCCGAGATGGAGATAGGGCTCAAAGCACTCAATACCAATCCCACAAAAAGCATCAAAAGAAATGAAGGTCAGCAGAACATTGATGTGCGATTTGCAGGCGTTGATTTCCGTCCAGGTCATTACCTCTATGCAGATGAGGACGGCATAGTAGTGAGCGAGTTACAGTTGATACTCGGTCAATAGTTCATTTCTAGAAAAACTATTGTTCAGGCCCGAACAGCTCTTCTTGCTGAGCCGGAACAATGTGCTTATCAAAGTACCATGACGACCATTTTTCCAGCGAGAGATATATG
>JBJOIB010000337.1:0-5068 GCA_046047375.1 Bacteroidota bacterium | reverse complement strand
AATCGAGTCATGATTTATCGACTCAAAAAATCATTTCGTCGATGAATAACAATCTCTAATCGAATTAAAACAGCGATTCGTAGGACGGCTTATTATTTTTCAGCAGAATTTAAGACTTCTTACACCATGAATCTACGATTGATTATTCCTGTTGTTATTGCATTTTTTCTTCCTGTTCTGGCTGCTGCTCAGTCTCTGACTCTTACAGTAGTTTCACCATCAGAAATAGCTGGGCCATTGACATTTTCATATGCTCAACCGAATGATTGGGGGACTCCAGATTTCGCTTTTGGTGGATACATTCAAGGAGAATTGGCTCTTGCCGATGACGGATCAGTTGGTCTGAATCCGCAAGGGAATCCCATTTCAGCCCACGCATGCAACCCACTGATCAACGACGTTTCAGGAAAAATTGCTGTTATTTATAGAAACGACTGTGAATTTGGTCTTAAAGCGTTGAACGCTCAGAACGCTGGAGCAATAGGTGTATTGATGATCAACAACTCATTTGGCACCCCTGCCATGGGGTCTGGATTGTACGGCGCTGAAGTCTATATACCCGTCTTCATGGTATCGTTGGAGGATGGAGCCATGATTACATCAGCCATGTTGGATGGTCCCGTTACCGTGCTCTTCGGTTCTCAAATCGGAGTTTACGAATCCGACTTCGGGTTTTCCGGATGTTCATTTCCTTTTGGTAAAGCCTACCCGACTTCGTTGTTAGACGACCTCGGACAGCGATATACGCCCATTCAAGCCGAAGTTTTCAACTTTGGAACCCTCAATCAGGAGGGTACGGTAACCGTCACCATCACCAAAGATGGTGTAACCCTTTACAGTGAGACCCAAACCCAATTTGTAAATGGATTTGGAGAATTACCTGTAACCTACTACTTCCCGAATTTCACAAATTACCAGGGCACAGGAGAGTATCTGTTGACCTATACTGTTGAACCAGCACAGTCAGATGACTTTCCGAATGACAACACCTTCCAGACACCTTTCGTTATCAACTCCAGCGATATATTTAGTTATGCCCAGGTGGATCCGCTTACTTCGCTACCGCTGGATCCAGACGAATTTTATGGCTACGGATTGGGCGACGCTGAATTTCAAACGTGTTTGCATTTCTTCAACCCGAATGCGAATGACCTCGTACTTGAAGGAATGTATTTTTCAACGATTACACCAGAGGGGATAAATATCGAAGGAAAAACCGTGGAGATTGCGGCGCATACGTTGACAACATCCAATCCATTGGACTATGGGTTAGAATTTACTAATTACTTTGTAGCATCTGCGACTTACACTTTCAATGAGGCCGATAATGGCGCTTTGATATACGTGCCTTTCAATACGCCATTGGAGTTGGATGTAGAAACACGATACTTATTTTGCCTCGTGAAATACGATCCCGACTTATTCTTTGGCTACGAAACGAGTCCAGAATCCGATTACTTTCAAACCATCGTTGCCAACTATGAAATCACCTCACCCGTGCTCTATGAGGGAGTTTGGTATGAGGGAGGTTATGGATTTGATGTTGTCCCAAACATTGCGTTACAGCTGGGTTCAGTACCTCTCAGCGCATCAATTTCTGTGGTCAACCAAATCGAATGTCCCGGAGATTGCAACGGAGTCATTGAAATAGCCGCCAATCAACCCAATGTTAATATTACATGGTATCAAGACGGCAGTGTCATCCCATTTGCGTCGAGCCAACAACTCACCAATGTCTGTGAAGGCAGTTATTACGCCGTCATTAGCACTGCAGAAGAGACCTTTACAACCGATGCTGTAACCATTGAACCGCCTTTCTATGAACTGAGTTCAAGCGTATTTGCACCATCAGAAGTCACTTGTGGTTCAACCGCCGATATTTTCCTCGACATTTCAACCACCTTGACTCAGGCTCAAAACAATGAAGTGCCATTCACATTGGAGATTTATATGCTTCCAGGTGAATACCCTGACTGTGATTTTTCGGGAAGCCAACTGACCGATTTAAATTTTGAAGCCTTCGTTTACGGCCAGCCTTCGCCGAGCACATTCACCATGGGAGGCGCTTATACAGGTGTTTACGACTACGTGCTTCAGGGAACCTTAGTTCCAAATGCAGGTTTAACACTTTTGGTAGAGCATTTCGACTACAATTTGCTTGGCATATCCATCCCGGGCTGCCTCACCCCTATTGAATTCTACTATTCATTGAGTGTGAATGGGCAAATTGTTGCGGAAGGAACTACATTCTCCGATCCAAATCAAAGTTTAGAAGTTTTCAGCTATAACTCGACATCCTCGAACGAAGGAAGCATAGATATTACGTGGAGTGACCCGGCACCACTTCTGATTGATGAAAGCAATTATCAATACGCTGCTACATTGAGCGGTGACACCGACTTTTCTGTCGTTATAACATATACTGATGGTTGCGGAAACACACAGATTGATGAACACGAGTTTACCATCCTTGCCCCAACCTATTTCAATTTATCTGTTCTAACGAATCCTACTGCCGGCCCCACTCCATTCAACGCTGTTTTCAATAACCAAACTACCAACTTAGGGGCTTATGAATTCGAGTGGAATTTTGGAGATGGCAACTCAGAAGTCAATAACAGCCCTTTTGTGACACACACCTATGTAACTGGTGGTTTGTGGGACGTAGCACTGACCGCAACCGAGCTTAGCACAGGTTGTCAGCAAACACTCCTGTTAAATGATTACATCTACTCCATTGGAGATGGTTGTTTGAACCCTGGTTGTCAAGACATTACAGCTTGTAACTACGACGCTGATGCCGATTGCGATGATGATTCGTGCATTTACGCTGAAGATTTCTATGACTGTTCTGGGAACTGTTTATCAGATAGCGATGGCGACGGTGTTTGCGACCCATTTGAAATAGATGGTTGTACAGAACCAAACGCATGCAACTACAATCCTGCGGCTACAGATGATGATGGACAGTGCATTGTCGTTGGCGATGCCTGTGATGATGGTGACATCGACACAATCAACGATGTGGTGACTGCAGGTTGTGATTGTCAAGGAACACTCTTCGTGCTTGGCTGCACTAACGCCAATGCATGCAACTACAACCCGGATGCGACCAACAATGATGGCTCGTGTGTTTTCCCGCCAGTTGCAGTTATTTCAGGTTCGTCTGTAGTTTCTGATTTCTCTGAATCAACCTATAGTGCCCCTGTCTATAGCGGGGCAACCTATACATGGACTATAGGAAACGGCGTAATTCAATCAGGGCAATCCACACCGATGATATCCGTATTCTGGGCCGGACAAGGACTGGGCGAAGTCTGTGTTAGTATTGCCATTCCCGATTGTCCTGCTTCTGAATCGTGTAACAATGTTGTGATAACCCCTGGCAACGACACCGTTGGCTGTATGGATTCAAATGCATGCAACTATGATCCTGCTGCAACACTTGATGACGGCAACTGCATCTTAGTTGGCGATAGCTGCAACGATGGCGACGGCACCACAGAGAACGATGCAATCAACGAAAACTGCGAGTGCGAAGGAACTAGTACCCTTGTGTTTGGTTGCACCGTCATCAGTGCGTGCAATTACAATCCACTTGCTACTGCAGAAGATTCTTCGTGCATCTTTATCGGGGACACATGTGATGACAACGATCCCACGACCATTAATGACAGCATCCAAACTGACTGTTCGTGCATGGGTGAAGAGGAAGTGATCGTTGGCTGCACAGATCCTGATGCCTGCAATTACAATGCGCAAGCTGCTGAAGACGACGGATCGTGTGAGTACCTAATCGATGGTATCATTACGGGCGATGTTCTACCTGAAGCATTCTCTGAAACAAGTTATTCATACCCTTCGACACTGGGCAGTACGTATACCTGGGATGCCCAAAATGGAGTCATCACCGTTGGACAAGGAACAGCGAGTATCTCTGTTTTCTGGGGCGCACAAGGAACCGGCACGTTGTCTGTTCAAGAAACGAGCGAAGAAGGCTGCGTTGGTTCTTTAGTAGAGCTTGATGTTATAGTAACACCGGTGGGTGTAGAATTCGTTGACGGTTCAGAACTTCAAGTATTTCCAGTACCGGCGAATGAAGAACTCTGGGTGCATGGAAGCACGCATCCGTTGGAGTATTTCCTTTACGATTCAATGGGAGCGCTTGTTCAGGTGGGTAACGTATCGGGTGATTTCCGCATAGCCACTGCCGAATTGCGTTCGGGCAACTATGTGCTTCATTTGGTTTCCAACCAACAAGTTTCAACACACAAAATTGTGATTATTCACTAAAAATTTAGGTTCAATCCGGGGAGATATTGGCATCACCCTGTCTCCCCGGAATTTCAACTCTACTTCTGAGTGTTAATAGCAATCTCCAGAAATAGTCGAATCGATTTACGCACGATTTCTTAATCTCTACAAATTGAAATTTTTCATAGAGAGCGCTTATAAAAATTAAGTCACCTTCATTTGGAATGAGTAATCTTCTAGGCGCCAAAAAGGTTGATTCCGGGTGGCTACAAACATCTTCTTTGGTGAACTCGCCATTTTGATAGTTCAGCGTGTACTTTTTTAACGAAGTAAATGATAGCTCACGAAGAGTAAGTTTTTCCCAGCGCGGGGTTTCAGCATTAACTTCTTCATTCGGATTAATTCCTTCTAGCGTGAAGATATGCATCCCATCTTCACCAAGAACGAAATTTGACCCCATGTGTCGGCGTATGTACTCATAATAGATTTCGTCATTTTCAACCCCTGATCTTTTGTCAAGAGCATTGCTAGTCTTCGACGACCCCAGCTTAAGACGAACTTCTTGATTGGCAGGTATCCACCGATACCACTTCAACACACCATCTTCGCCCAATAAACGAACAGAAGTACCTTTAAAGGTTAGATAATATTTTATTGGCACAAAGGAATTAGCGACATCCTTAAATGTCTGTTTTTCCGGGTCTGGCTCATAATCTGGGAGGATAGTCAACTTTTCAACTTCATTATTGATGATTAACACACCTAATCCTGCTTTATAAAACATTTGACCATCGAATCTCATACGAATTGGTTT
>JBJOIB010000336.1:0-3648 GCA_046047375.1 Bacteroidota bacterium | reverse complement strand
AAGCACATCTTGAACATCCCTAATAACTAGCAAACGACCGCCTTTCTTACTGAAAAAACCACGTCGGCCTCCCAATTCACTCGTTTTTCCGTGGCCGCGTAAATCGGGAACACATACATTCCATCCATGGCTAACAAGCTTTTCAGCTAATCGAGCATAACGGCCACCATGCTCCGCCATTCCGTGCACAATAACAACCCATCCTTTGGGGTTTGATGAAGTCCAAAAGTGCAAATGATAACGATGACCGTCGTGGACGGTAAATGCGCGGCTGCTATAATTGGGAGACATACAATTCAGTTTCATCCCCAAAGTAAGGATAAAACAGCGAATTCCAGAAAGAAACACCTGCAATTTGGAAAGGCAAGATGGGTTGAGATATATCAATTGCTCAATCGAGAATGGATGGTTAAATTCTGATAATCCTCAGGAGAATTCAGGCGGGTCTTAGTACCTTTCGCGAAGAAATTACGCGTATGAAAGACCTCGGTTCAGTTCGAAAAGATTACTCAACACATTTGCTGTTAGAGTCTGATGTGCACGAAGATCCTTTTGTTCAGCTCGAACGCTGGATGGAAGATGCTCGAAAAGTGGATCCGGATAACTACAATGCAATGACCTTGTCTACAGTAGACGAGCATGGCTTCCCAAATACACGTATCGTGCTCCTGCGGGATCTTTCGCGAAAAGGGATCACGTTTTACACGAATTACCGCAGTATAAAAGCCAAGGAAATTGCGCACAACGCGAAAATTGGTATCAATTTTTTCTGGCCGGAATTGGAGCGACAAGTACGCTTGCGCGGTGAAGCACGCTTTTTAGATGCCGCTGAAAGCGATGCGTATTTCGCCTCCCGTCCGCGTGAAAGCCAAATTGGTGCATGGGTGAGCGAACAGTCCACTATTATCTCGAACAGACAAGTGCTCGAAGATCGTTTTGCTGAAGTTGAAAGCCGTTTCAAAGACCAACCCGTGCCTCGTCCACCGCATTGGGGAGGGTATACCATGTACCCTATCTATTTTGAATTCTGGCAGGGTAGACCAGGTCGATTGCACGACCGCCTCTCTTACCGTGTCGACGCAGATGCACAATGGTATATTGAACGTTTGGCTCCTTGATAGCTTCGTTTTTTAATCTGCCCTATATAGGTAGATTCTTTAACCAACTAATTGGATTACTGTATGATGGCGTGTCTAGGTTAAAGAATTACTTTAATCAAGGACACGGTTACATACATGTAGATATTCTCGTTCTGTCGCAACGGTATTCGGCCATAGAAATTGAACGCTTTATTACCCAAACCTCGAACGAATTGCAAGAGGTGATGGATGTTCAAGTGGTGAAGGGAACACTGACAATTGACCATTCAGCGCCTTTTCGAGCGAGAAGACCCTCCTGCAATTTAAAAGGGTGGTGGGCCGATCTCGGAAAAACAGGTGTCTACTATGATCGAAAGGCAGCTCCATATCGCAAATCATGGAGGCAACGCCGATTGTTGTTGGTAGTGGTAGATGACTTTGCCGATGGATTTACGGGATGTGCATTAGGTCCATTTACCGACTATTTGCATGTCACAACCTTGAATTCTACATTGCTTA
Organism: Bacteroidota bacterium; assembly: GCA_046047375.1. Taxonomy (GTDB): domain Bacteria; phylum Bacteroidota; class Bacteroidia; order Flavobacteriales_D; family Sanyastnellaceae; genus RI-182. The sequence goes on along the minus strand of JBJOIB010000336.1, from coordinate 2,050 downwards.
GGCATGAATTGATGCATAAATGCGGATTGATGCATCGAAAACAACAAACAAACCTCATGCATCCAAAATGCCAGGGCACTGATTTAACGAAGTTTCAGCGACATATGGCCCGCTCATCTTCATTCATCCATTATGCCTGAATGGAGTGGGCTAGATAGCGTTCGCGATCAATCTCAAAGACATGCGTTTCTTGCGCTCCGTGGTTCTTGGATGATGCTCGAAAAGTAAAGCCCAGCTTATTAATGACGCGCAAAGAAGCAGTATTCCTTACGTCAGCTTCAGCAATAATAACGTTGAACTGTTTCACTTTGAATCCGTAATCCAGACAAGCCTTTGCTGCTTCAGTGGCGTAACCGTGATTCCAGAACCGTTGGTACAATCTGTACCCTAGATCAATCTGCCCGTCTGCCCGCAGCTTCAATCCACACCAGCCTATAATTTGTAAATCGGATTTTCGAATCAAAGCCCACCTGCCGATGCCATTGCGAGCGTAATCTGAATAATTCTCCAGGAAAGTTTGGGCGACATTTACACTTTCAAAGGCCTCGTCACCGGTATATTGAACTACCAACGGGTCTGCATTGAGGAGATACATGGCTTCGGCATCCTCCGGAGTCAGTTCTCTAAATTTCATACGATCAGATTCAGGAAACATCAGTCTATTCTTAAAACTAAACCCTTTAAATATTCACCTTCAGGGTGATAGGCGTTTACAGGATGATCTGCTGGTTGATGCAGTTGGTGTAAAACGCGCACACCACGTCCTGACTCTATGGCTGCTGCAATTACTGTGGCAGTAAAAAGCTGTTTGTCTACAGCTTGTGAGCAAGAAAAGGTAAACAACAACCCACCCGGTTTAATTTGTCGAATGGCTTGCGCATTGATTCGTTTGTATCCTTGCACTGCTTGATGGCGGGCGCTGAGGTGTTTGGCAAAAGCAGGTGGATCAAGTACGATGATATCGTAGTCTTCCTCGAGATTTTTAAGGTATTGAACTGCATCTGCTTGTACAATGCCATGTCGGTCTTCAAACCCATTCAACTTTGCATTTTCATGCGCCATTTCTAAGGCTCGTGCGGAACTGTCGAGACTATGAACGAGTTCAGCACCTGCTTGCAGCGCATAAAGTGAAAAGCCTCCTGTATATGAAAAGGTATTGAGCACCTTTTTTCCGGCGCTATATTGCCCCAAAAGTTGGCGATTTTCACGTTGATCAATGAAAAAGCCTGTTTTTTGACCACCTTCCCAATCTATATGAAACGAAATTCCGTTTTCCTTCGCTACTTTTTGGTGATTTCCACCGCCAACGAGGTAAGCGTTTTCAATACCGTGCACACCCTTTAACGTTTCAGCACTTTTATCATAAACAGCTTGGCATCGCTCTCCATAGATTTCTTGCAATGCTGCTGCTATTTGTTGCCTGATTTTATGCATTCCCAGGGTATGTGCTTGTATAACAAGCGTTCCTGCATAGTGGTCTATGATGAGCCCAGGTAACAGGTCACCTTCTCCATGCACAAGTCGGTAAATATCTGTAGACTCGTTGTTGGCTAGGTCCAGTTGCAACCGTAAGTTGTACGCCTGCTGAAGTCTCCCGAGAATCCAGTCAGCAGTTGGCTCCTGAGGCCCAAAATGGGTCATTCTAACTGCAATGGAAGCACCTGGCGTAAAATAGCCGAACCCTAGAATTTCGCCCTTAGCTGTTTTTACACAAGTCAGCTCCCCGTCTTCACAGCCTTCCATGTGGTAGATGGCCCCGCTAAAAACCCACGGATGGAAGCGAAGCAATGACTGCTCTTTTTTCGGCTTTAGAATGATTTCACCTTTGATCATGCAGCAAAGGTATCAGGATAAATTATTCAATGCGCACCTTTCACAAGAATCAGCATTCCGTCTTCGTTGCGTTCAATCAAACCTTCTTCCATCAGGTGCCCTAGAAGTTGCAAAGCCTCTTCCTGGCGTTTGCCTGAATAATGGTCTGCGATATCTGCCAATGCGTATTGTCCATCGGCCAGCATGGCCAACAAGTCATCTTGCAATGAGCTGTGTT
>JBJOIB010000335.1:0-4185 GCA_046047375.1 Bacteroidota bacterium | reverse complement strand
AAGATAGGCGAACCAAAAGTTAGAAAAGACACATAAATGAACGACAAGCGCACTTTGCCCGCAGAAATTCCGAGTTTTTCACCCCACCACGCACAAACACCAAACGCCTGACGTTCAAAATAATCAAGAATGCTCTGTATCATCTTACACGTTCTTTGAGTAGGGTTATTCCAATGAGGCAAGATAAGCATTTTTTCTGGCAACAATAGTGGCGATGCAAATGAATAATTCCCTGGGATTCGAGAACATTTGCGGGTTTGAATCCTGCCTCCAACCAAGTTCGGATGATATGATTGTCTTCTGCCGGAATTAATTCTAACCAGCAAATAGCTCGGTCACTCAGTGTTTCCAGAGCATTCACTTTACTGTAGGAGAACATGAGAGGAATGAGTGCATTGGTCATAATCAAGTCAATGGCTTTGTCCCCGGGTGGTACTGTTAAACCCTCGCTTTTGGATCCCAGCAGTAGTGCTGGTATTCTCTTTTTCCATGATGTTCGAAGCGTTTTAGTTTGCTCCACAGCTAACAATTTGTCCCAGTTCAACCAGCCCTCTTGAATAATCACCAAGAGTTGACCCATCCGAATTTCAGGACGATTGGCAGGCATCATTTTACCACGTTGCCAAACGGCAGGATTAACGCGTACATAGCGATGCATCGTTCTCAATTGATTGAATTCTTGTCTGACGGACTCAGGCACGCTTTCGTCCTCCAGGTTGAACCAGCCCGACACGCCAGCGAGCAGAGCTTCCAACCTAGTAGTATTCAATCGCCAGCGGTCTGCATGCTTCCAATTGATGTTTCTACCCATCATTTCAAACCCTTGCTGGTTGATCCCAAAACCGATAGCTCTGCATAGCAATATCCACCAGACTGCATTCCAATCACCATTGCGTTCGTGTAACAATGTCATGATGAAGCGATGCCTCTCTTCCAAGCGTTCAATGGCCATACGGTTGAACCAGGATTGCATTGACAAAGTGCCAATCGAAGCTAATCCCGAGGAGCATAAAAGCTTTTTTTCTGAACGGATGAAGGTGTAGTACTCCTCTAAATGACTGGCATCTATCAAATCCTTGAGTTCAAGAGTAGGCACTTGCTGACCCGCCTCATTGATCAAAGGATCGTCGTCTACATAGACTACATGGAGAATGACGTTAGCGTAGGCGGGATCACCTGTGTGTTTGTGCTTCTTCCAATCTGAGGAACGGACGTGTATTTCTGTGCTTCCAACCCACACCTCCCGCTCAATGCGAATGCGCGACTCTAAAAAATCAGGTCCACTTTGCTTGTTCCAATGCCCTTGAAACAATACCGTTAACTCCCGACCGGAAGTAAGCCTGAGATTCATGCGGTTGAAATGCTGAAACCGCCAGATGTATTGGAGGTAGTCTTCGTTCATACCGCCAATTTCAGATGAAAAGCGGATTGCGCGACAAAAACTTTACCTGTGCATTATCTGCTTTAAGGCCGTGGAGCACCCCAAGTCAATAGTCTGATATTCATTAACTTAAGCCCAACATTCTTTCGCTTTTCTTTCGCATTTTTTCCAACGAAAAAAAGGGACGGAAAGAACACATGAGTCTGATTGTCATGCGCTTAAGAAAGATAATCAACTAGAGTTGGATGTAAGGATTCATCTGTTCAGCCACAAGAGCAGCTGCATTTCTTGCCGCGAGCGCAAAATCTTCTTCAGAAGAAGCGTAAATAATTCCGCGCGATGAGTTCACGAGCAGCCCTATTTCATTGTTACAAGCGGCTCGACAAACCTCATCCAGATCGCCGCCTTGAGCACCTACACCTGGAACAAGGAAAAAGTGATCTGGTGCAAGCGCCCGAATATGTGCTAAATCAGCACCGCGCGTGGCACCTGTTACAAACATTAGTTGGTCAGGACTGCTCCATTGGACGCATTTTGAAACCACTTGCTGGTACAACGGTGGTTGACCGAGGTATTGAAAATCGTTTGCCCCTGGATTTGAGGTCAGAGCCAATACGATGGTCCACTTGTCTTTGTGCTCTAAAAACGGTCGGATACTATCTTCACCCATATATGGAGCAACGGTGATGGCATCAGCACCAAGATCATTGAAAATGGCTTCTGCGTAGTAACTTGCTGTGTTTCCAATATCGCCGCGCTTGGCATCGGCAATAACAAAGCATTCATCTGGAATGTAGGCGATTGTTTCCTTTAGCAGCTCCCACCCTTTCGAGCCGTGGCGTTCGTAAAAAGCGAGATTCGGCTTGTAGGCTACAGCAAAATCTTTGGTAGCATCGATAATGGCTTTGTTGAACTCCAACATGCCATCGGGATGATTGCGAAGATGATGAGGCAATTTTGTTTGATCTGTGTCAAGACCAACACATAGAAACGACTTCTTGCGTTTGATTTCTTTGACGATCTCCGTGCGTGTCATGCTTGTCCTGCTTTTAGTTTCTCCGCGTTTTCGGTCATTTTCAATGCATCAATAATTTCTTGCAAATCGCCATCAATGATGGCTTGCAGATTATACAAAGTGAGATTGATGCGGTGATCTGTAACGCGCCCTTGCGGGTAGTTGTACGTTCTGATTTTAGCACTGCGATCGCCGGTGCTCACCAAGCTCTTCCGCTCAGCCGCCCGTTCAGCTTGTTTTCTTTGTAGTTCTTGCTCATACAATCGTGAGCGCAGAACAATGAGTGCTTTTTCGTAGTTCTGGTGCTGCGAACGTCCATCTTGACATTCAACCACAACGCCTGTTGGCAAGTGTGTAAGACGAACAGCTGATTCCGTTTTGTTTACGTGCTGCCCCCCTGCTCCACTTGAGCGATAGGTGTCTTTTTTGACATCGGCCATGTTCAACACAACGTCAACCTCATCGGCTTCGGGCATTACCGCAACGGTAGCCGCGCTTGTGTGAATGCGTCCCTGCGACTCCGTAGCTGGTACGCGCTGCACGCGATGCACACCGCTTTCATATTTGAGGGTGCCGTACACATTTTCGCCAGATATACTAAAAATCACCTCCTTGTATCCACCAACGGTACCTTCACTCACGTTGGCCACTTCCATCGTCCACCCTTTGTTCTCAATGTATTTGGCATACATGCGATACAAGTCTCCTGCAAATATGCTGGCTTCATCGCCTCCCGTACCTGCTCTGATTTCGAGTATGCAGTTTTTCGTGTCTTCAGGATCTTTCGGAATCAAGGCCAACTTCAGCTCCTCTGCGAGTTGTTCTTCTCGTTCTTGCGATGACAGCATTTCTTCCCGTGCAAGTTCCTTCATCTCGGGATCAGTTTCCGAAGAAAGCATCTCCTTTGCGCTATTCAAGTTGCTTACAACGTTTCGGTATTCTACAACCAATTTAACAATCGCACCGAGTTCTTTGTACTCCTTCATCAAACCCGCATATCGCTTGCTATCTGCAATAACGCCAGGATCTACGATCAGCTGATTCACCTCACGGTAGCGGTCTTCTATCGCTACCAATTTGTCCATCCACTGTTCCATCAGGCCTCAGCGTATTCAAAGGTTCCGAACTCAGAATGGATGGTCAAGTGTTTACCTTGACCGGCAGCACAACGTCCTACGATCTTGGCTTCAACACCAAACGATTCTGATATCTGAATAATGTCATTAGCAATCTCCGGTGAGCAGTACACTTCCATGCGATGCCCCATATTGAAGACTTTGTACATTTCCTGCCACGGGGTTCCTGACGAATCTTGAATCATCTTAAACAGGGGCGGACATGCGAACATATTGTCTTTCACGATATGCAGGTTATCAACGAAGTGAAGCACCTTTGTTTGAGCCCCACCTGAACAATGCACCATTCCGTGAATTTGATCTCGGTATTTAGATAGGATTTGCTGCACAATGGGCGCATAGGTTCGCGTTGGAGAAAGCACCAGTTTTCCGGCATCCGACGGGGTTCCTTCAACAGCGTCTGTAAGTCGCCGATTTCCCGAATACACCAATTCGTTTGGTACAGCAGCGTCAAAACTCTCGGGATACTTCGTGGCTAATTCCTTGCTGAAAACATCATGGCGTGCAGATGTTAGTCCGTTGCTTCCCATGCCGCCGTTGTACTCTTTCTCGTAGGTCGCTTGGCCAAATGACGCCAACCCAACGATGACATCACCCGCCTGAATGTTCGCATTGTTAATCACATCGCTGCGCTTCATTCTACAAACAACCGT
>JBJOIB010000334.1:0-6032 GCA_046047375.1 Bacteroidota bacterium | reverse complement strand
TCATTGAAGTACAGGCGACTGGTGGAACCCCACCTTACAGCGGTGCAGAGAATCTAAGCATTAGCTCAGGTGGTATGTACGATGTGAATGTTACAGATGCCAATGGGTGTGTATCTTCATCAGTAGTCAATGTACCTTTAATTGATGGCCCGGTTATGTCTTTTGAAGTGGTTCAGCCGCTGTGTGGCGATGTTTGCAACGGCGAGATCCTAATCGAACTAACGAATGCCTCTGAGCCGGTGGCTGCAACATGGAGCAACGGAAGTTCAGGGCTGTCACTTTCAGAACTATGTCCCGGAGATTACGAAGTGATGATCGCGGATGGTGCTGGTTGCCAACTGCAGGCATCGTACTCAATTTCAGACATTCCGGTGATTGAGGCGGCACTGTCGGCAAATCCTATTCTGTGCAATGGCGATGTTGCGGATGTAGTACTGGAGATTTCAGGTGGAACCCCAGGTTATTCGTCGGAGTGGTCTAACAACGTATCGGATGTTTCTACACAGGCCCTTCCGGCAGGATCATACTCGGTTCAAATTACTGACGCAAATGGGTGCGAAGCTACAGCGTCAATCGAACTTACAGAACCGGAGATCCTTTCCATTTCGAATATTGAAGTAGTAAACATATTTGTTGCAGAGGATGTTACGCCCGGATCGATTAGCTTGGATGTTTCAGGTGGTACCCAACCTTATACGTTTGTGTGGAGCAACGGAGCCAATACTGAAGACCTTCTTTCAGTTGAGGAAGCGGGTGACTTTAGTTTGACTGTGACGGATGCAAACGGCTGTGAAGTGCTATCAGAGAGCTTTTCCGTGGAGATTGTACTCGGTGTAGCAGAAAATAAAGGGATGGAAGTTCAACTTTATCCAAACCCGGTAACGGATTGGCTCAATGTAGAAGCGAATGTGGCTTTACGCGCATACAATGTTTTCAATGCCTTTGGTGAACTTGTGTATCGTGGAATGCTCGACGGAAGCAAGGCTCTGTTGAATATGACCGATTTCGCCACAGGCGTATATACCTTCCAAATGATTTCTGCAGACGGATTTAGAACGATTCGCGTAGTTAAACAGTGAAGCTTTTTGTCTATTACCTTTGTATCGCCCATGTGGGCGGATGGAAGGAACAATGAAAGCACCGGCAATAAAAAAAGGGGATGTAATTCATCCCCTTTTTCTTTATAAACGAATACGGTTTTTTTATTTTTCTGGACGAAGAGCAGCACGCAAGTATTCGCGGTTCAGGCGTGCAATGTTTTCGAGCGAAATACCTTTCGGACATTCAACCTCGCAGGCGCCTGTATTGGTGCAGTTTCCAAAGCCTTCTTTATCCATCTGATCAACCATGCGCAATGCACGTATCTCCCTTTCAGGTTCACCTTGAGGTAGCAAGGCAAGCTGTGATACTTTCGCAGAAACGAAAAGCATAGCTGAAGAGTTCTTGCATGTTGCTACGCAAGCTCCGCATCCGATGCATGTTGCAGCGTCAAACGCTTTGTCTGCATTGTCTTTTGGAATTGGAAGGGCGTTCGCGTCTTGCGTGTTTCCCGACGTGTTCACTGATACATATCCACCGGCTTGGATGATGCGGTCAAACGCAGAGCGGTCGGTAACCAAGTCTTTAATGACCGGGAATGCAGCAGCGCGCCATGGTTCGATGTAGATGGTGTCACCGTCTTTGAACGTCCTCATGTGCAACTGGCACGTAGTGATTCCACGGCCTGGGCCGTGCGCCTCGCCATTGATAAACATGCTGCACATTCCACAGATTCCTTCGCGGCAGTCGTGATCAAATGCCACAGGATCTTTTCCTTCCCGAATAAGTTGGTCGTTCAATACATCCATCATTTCGAGAAACGACATATCCGGCGAAATATCTTTCACGGCATATGTTTCGAGTCGGCCTTTGTCTGCCGATCCATTTTGTCTCCAGACTTTGAGTGTGAGATTCATAGTCTATACTGTGTTGTGCAGCTTATTTGTAGCTGCGTTGTTTCAATTCTACTTCTTCAAATTTCAGCTCTTCCTTGTGCAACTTGGCATCTGCCGGAGATCCGGTGTATTCCCAAGCCGCTACATAGGTATAGTTCGCATCATCGCGCAGGGCTTCGCCGTCTTCGGTTTGATATTCCGTGCGGAAATGTCCGCCGCATGATTCATTGCGTTCGAGAGCATCTTTGCACATCAGCTCGCCGAGTTCAAGAAAATCGGCAACGCGACATGCTTTTTCCAATTCAGGGTTGAGCTCATTGGCTTTCCCTGGCACACGTACATTTTTGTAAAAGTCTTCGCGCAACTTCTGAATTTCAGCAATCGCTTTGCGAAGACCATCCGCATTCCGCGCCATTCCGCACTCATCCCACATGATTCTACCCAACTGTTTGTGGTAATAATCAACCGGTTGCGAACCGTTGTTGTTCACGAACTGATTGATTTGGTTCTCAATGGCTTTGTGCGCAGCTTCAAACTCCGGAGAATCGGTTGAAATTTTTCCGGTGCGGATATCGTCTGCCAAATAATCGCCTATAGTGTAAGGCAATACGAAGTAACCATCGGCAAGACCTTGCATCAAAGCAGAGGCTCCCAATCGGTTCGCTCCGTGATCAGAGAAGTTCGCTTCACCAGCCGCGAACAAGCCCGGGATGGTTGTTTGAAGATTGTAATCTACCCAAAGTCCACCCATGGTGTAGTGCACAGCGGGATAGATCTTCATCGGTGTTTTGTAAGGGTTGTCGTCGGTAATCTTTTCGTACATCTGGAAGAGATTTCCGTATTTGGCGCCAACCACTTCTTCACCCAGTTGACGAATGACATCGTTGCTTGGGTTTTCTATTCCGCGAATATGCGCTTCGGTTTTCCCATAACGCATGATAGCACTGGAGAAATCGAGGTAAACAGCTTCACCTGTTTTGTTTACGCCATAACCCTCATCGCAGCGTTCTTTGGCGGCACGGGAAGCTACGTCGCGCGGAACTAGGTTTCCGAACGAAGGGTAGCGGCGTTCCAGGTAATAATCGCGATCTTCTTCAGGAATATCGACCGGTTTTTTACGTCCTTCACGCACAGCCAAAACATCTTCCATTTTCTTTGGAACCCAAATCCGTCCGTCGTTGCGGAGCGATTCAGACATCAAGGTCAACTTCGATTGGTAATCGCCCGAAACGGGGATGCAGGTTGGGTGAATCTGTGTAAAGCATGGGTTGGCGAAGAACGCCCCTTTGCGGTGTGCTTTCCATGCTGCAGATACGTTTGACCCCATGGCGTTGGTAGAAAGGAAAAATACGTTTCCGTAACCACCTGAAGCCAGAACAACCGCGTGAGCAGAGTGGCGTTCCAATGCGCCGGTCACCAAATTGCGTGCGATGATTCCACGTGCTTTACCGCCTACCATCACCAAATCCATCATCTCGTGGCGGTTGTACATGGCAACCTTTCCTTTGGCGATCTGGCGGGAGAGTGCTGAATAAGCACCTAACAACAATTGCTGTCCGGTTTGACCTTTCGCATAAAAAGTACGCGATACCAATACACCACCAAATGAGCGGTTGTCGAGCAAGCCACCGTAATCACGAGCAAATGGAACCCCTTGCGCCACACATTGGTCAATAATGTTGGCAGACACCTCCGCCAAACGGTAAACGTTGGCTTCGCGTGAACGATAGTCACCTCCCTTAATGGTGTCATAAAACAACCTGTAGGTGCTGTCTCCATCGTTTTGGTAGTTCTTCGCTGCGTTGATACCTCCTTGTGCAGCAATCGAGTGCGCACGACGAGGAGAATCTTGGAAGCAGAACGCTTTTACGTTGTAACCCATTTCAGCAAGCGAAGCCGCAGCAGAGGCTCCGGCAAGTCCGGTACCCACCACGATAACATCTATCAATCGCTTGTTGGCCGGGTTAACCAAACGAATGTGGTTTTTATGGTTCGACCACTTTTCTGCAAGTGGTCCTGTTGGTGCTTTTGAATCCAAAACTGACATAGTCTTTCTGTTTTGATCGGGTTAGCGGCTCAGGCCTGACTGATAAATAAATAAACAGGGATTGCAGCAAAAAGGATAGGAACTAGAATGGAAAATACCTTTCCTATTAGTTCTACCATGCTACCGTATTTTCCGGTGCGCAGACCAAATGTCTGGAAGGCACTCTGGAATCCGTGCGAGAGGTGAAAAGCTACTGCGATCATGGAGACAACGTATACGATCACCATCACAAGAGCCAGGCTGTTCATGGCAGGATTGAAGAAGTTCATCACCACTAGGTGCAAGTTTTTCAATGGAACCTCCAAAAGGGCGCCTTCCGGATCTACAGTTTGCATCGGAATTCCGGTGTCATAGTGCATGACAGCCCAAAAATTCGCCATGTGGGTTATGATAAATGCCAACAACACAGTTCCCAATAGACCCATGTTCCTAGAAGCCCATGTAGAATTCACCGAAGCCTTAAATACCGCATAACCAACAGGTCGGGCTTTGCGGTTGGCAATGGTCAACAACAATCCGTCAACGGCGTGAAAAAGTATGCTCAGATAGGTCACCCATGAGAGGATTTTTACCGCCGGATTGGTGGTCATGAACTGAGCGTACAGGTTGAATTTATACTCCCCTTCCGCGCCAGGTATGAAAAGTTGCAAGTTTCCGGCTAAGTGACCTGCCAAAAATAAACATAGGAACAACCCCGTTGCACCCATCCAGTATTTCTTCGCTAGTGAAGATTTGAGTAAAGCAGATTTGCTCATACAGCTTTCTTATTTGCGCCCAAAATTAGACCTCAGCCGCCGAGTCTCCAAAACTGATAATTATTTAGATGTATTCTTGATAAGAATCGGCTCACTTCAAATAAAACAAAAAAGCAGGATCAAAGTTTTGACCCTGCCTTCCAATCGATAAAAAAAGTGTCAGACGATTATTTGCCTTTCTTGCCCAACATCAACAATTCATCGATCACCACCTCTGTGACGTGATGAGGCTTTCCCTCCTTGTCTTCGTATCGCCGATACACGATCTTGCCCTGACACGCCACTTCAGAACCCTTCAAAACATATTTTTCTGCCACTTCAACCAATGGCCCCCATATAACAGCATTGTGCCACTGGGTTTCATCTACCCAATCACCGTTGTTGTTCTTGTATCCATCCGCAGTGGCTATGCGCAGGGTGGCTCGCTTTTTACCACTGTCAAACGTTTTGATCTCCGGATCTTGTCCAACAAACCCAATCAGGTTGACTCTGTTTCGAATCGCATTCATAAACTCGCTTGTTTTAGTTCTACATTTCTGTTGTGACACAAATATGAACACCTGTTTTCAGACCATCGGCCAATTAAACGTTTATAAACGTTTATTCTCTTCAATTGCTTGTAAATTCAAAGTCAAAAAAACCATGAAAATAACTGAAAATCAGGGTAATAAGATATTTATTGTTGCACATCTAACCAAAATTCAACGGGTTTTTTAGTGTGTTCAGAACCGTTCCTGCGCTTTCTTACAAACCACTATCTTTGCAGCCCAATCCGAGAAATAATGAGTGTTCGAGTTCGATTTGCACCAAGCCCAACAGGTCCACTTCACATTGGTGGAGTGCGCACCGCGCTTTATAATTACCTCTTTGCACGTCACCACGGCGGCACCTTCATTCTTCGAATCGAAGACACCGACCAACAGCGCTTTGTGCCGGGTGCCGAGGAGTATATTTTGGAAGCGCTGAAATGGTGCGGAATTGAACCTACAGAGGGCGTTGGTTATGGTGGTGCTTTTGCTCCCTATCGTCAATCGGAACGAAAGGCCATGTACGCGCAATACGCTGAACAGCTGGTGGCAAGCGGACATGCCTACTATGCCTTCGATAGCGAGGAGGTGGTGAGTGCTAAACGCAAAGAGGCCGAAGCCAATGGAAAAGTATGGCAGTACGATGCCTCCACCCGCGGCGACATGCTGAACTCACTCACGTTAAGCGAACAAGAAACCGAAAAGCGCATAGCTGAAGGCGCATGGACCATTCGCTTTAAAATTCCTGAAGGCGAAACAGTGCACTTCA
>JBJOIB010000333.1:0-7588 GCA_046047375.1 Bacteroidota bacterium | reverse complement strand
TGAATTTCCACTGAGTTGAATGGCATAGACTGTATTGTTGTTCAGTGGATGAAACTCAATTTCCATGTGTTCACCGTTTGAAACCAACGTCCAGTTGGTTCCTGCATCTGTAGTTCTGTACAACCCACCATCTGTGGCTGCCAGCAATGTTTCAGTGGTTCCTGGAACAAAGCGCAAATCGCGCACCCAAAGTCCTTGGTTTTGAAAAGAGCTGTTTCCTGTCATAATCCATGACGCTCCACCATCGGTGCTTTTCCATATCGTTCCATCCCCTTCACCAAAAAATACAACATCTTGGTTTTCAGGATGTAGCGCAATGCTATAGACACTTGTGACGGGCAACGAACGAGAAACCAGTTCCCATTGTAGTCCTTTATTGGTTGATTTCCACAGACCTGCAGTAGCCGAGCCTGCAAAAACCAGATCAGGATTTACAGGCGATTGTTCAACGGTGTAGATATGCGCACTGCCAGGGGATTGGACATTGAAAAACATGGCCACTTCAGGGTCGTAGTGCCAGGGACCCATTTCTTCCCATGCAGCGCTGCGTTGACTATTTTGGGTGTAATATTCATCTCGCACATTGCGCAATTGCTTGCCTTGCGGATTTCCGGTGAGTTGGTAGTTGCGCATCCACCGTTTGTAAAATTGCGTATCGCGGTTTTTGACCAGTTCATGCGCGCGATAGTAAGCCTCATAGGCCTCTCGCACTTCTTCTGGCGACCCGCCTCCATACATCAGTTGTACCCATTGGGGGCTTTCTGAGGTGGCGGAATAAGGCGTTTGAGGTACGTGTTGTGCAAACAAACCCAAGTGGGTTAAAACAAAAAGTATGATGACACTTTTCTTCATCGAAATACAGGTTTAATCAAAAGTACAAAAAACAGAAGCGAATGCATGCGTTAACCCGAGTGTTCGGTTTTATAAATATTCACACCGGGATGAGCAAATAAAGTGTACCTTTGCACCTCATTACTGCAAATGAGCGACGCGATTAAGCACGAATGCGGCATTGCTCTTCTAAGGTTGAAGCAGCCGCTCACCTATTACCGCGAAAAATACGGTACCTCCTTTTACGGCCTGAACAAAATGTATCTCCTGATGGAGAAACAGCACAACCGCGGACAAGACGGCGCGGGTTTAGCCAACATCAAATTTGATGTAGAACCCGGACAGCGTTACATTTCACGTGTGCGATCCAATGCCTCGACTCCGATTCAGGATGTCTTCGCACAGGTGAATAGTCGATTCAAGGAGTTGGAGCAAACACATCCCGAATTGTTGAAGGATGTGGAGTATCTAAAACACAACCACGCCTTCACCGGTGAGCTATTTTTAGGGCACTTGAGGTACGGTACTTTTGGAAAAAACTCCATAGAAAGCATTCATCCCTTCTTACGTCAAAACAACTGGATGACCCGCAATTTGGTGGTGGCCGGAAATTTCAACCTCACCAATGTAGATGAGCTTTTTGGTCAACTGGTAGAATTGGGTCAAGTGCCTAAAGAACGCACCGACACCGTTACGGTGATGGAGAAAATAGGTCATTTTCTGGATGAAGAAAATGAACGGGTGTTTCGCATTTACAAAGACCAAGGGTATAGCAATAAGCAAATCTCGAAGCTTATTGCTCAAAACATGGACGTAGCCGCTATTCTCCGCCGTTCAGCAGATAAATGGGACGGTGGGTATGCGATGGCTGGTTTGATAGGTCATGGTGATGCGTTTGTGTTGCGGGATCCAGCAGGAATACGACCTGCATTTTGGTATGAGGATGACGAGGTCGTGGTGGTAACCAGTGAACGTCCGGTGATTCAAACCGCCTTTAATGTTCCACTCGATGCCATCCAGGAGTTGCTTCCGGGTCACGCTTTGATCATTCGGAAAGACAACCGTGTAAGTGTAGATAAAATCAAAGAACCAACAGAACATAAGGCTTGCAGCTTTGAACGTATTTATTTCTCGCGCGGCTCGGATGCTGCGATTTACAATGAGCGCAAGGAACTGGGGCGGCTTGTGGTGCCCGCTGTATTGGAGGCTGTAGATTACGATCTGAAAAACGCTGTTTTTTCGTTTATTCCCAACACTGCCGAGACCGCATTCTTGGGCATGGTGAAAGGTTTGGAAGACTATCTGAATACGTGGAAGTTCAATAAGCTCAAAGCAGGAACCGATTCACTTTCGGATGAAGAATTGCTCCAGTTGATCAATACTCGTCCGCGCGTGGAGAAAATTGCCATAAAAGACGCGAAACTCCGCACGTTCATTACCCAAGATGATGCCCGCGACGACATGGTAGCTCACGTTTATGACGTTACGTATGGAACAGTTCAACGCGGTACTGATAACTTGGTGGTGATTGACGACTCCATTGTGCGTGGAACCACGCTTAAAAAGTCGATCCTTAAAATTCTCGACCGTTTGGGCCCGAAGCGCATAGTGGTGGTTTCATCTGCACCTCAGATTCGCTATGCTGACTGCTATGGCATTGATATGGCCAAGATGGGCGATTTCATTGCCTTTCAAGCGGCAGTGTCGCTCCTGAAAAAAGCCGGGAAAGAAGAGGTGCTCCACACGGTTTACCGCAAATGCAAGGAACAAGAGTCGCTACCGAAAGAGTTGGTAAAGAACTATGTGAAAGAGGTTTACGAAGTCTTCACAGACGATGAAATTTCGAATGAAATCGGGGTGTTGCTTCGCCCTTCCAACATCCATGCTGAGGTAAGAATCATATTCCAAAGTGTAGAAAACCTGCACCAGGCTTGTCCTTACAACAAAGGAGATTGGTATTTTACAGGCGATTACCCAACACCTGGTGGAAACAAGGTTGTGAACCGCGCGTTTATCAACTACATGGAGGGGCGCAACGAGCGGGCTTATTAAGCCGGACGGTTCCCCTGCAGTCCTCCAGTATGAATAGCCAATATGCTTGTAGATGGGTCAAGAGATCCACTGCGTTGCATATCCATCAGCCCAAACATCATTTTTGATGTGTAAACACGGTCAAGCGGCAACCCCCGTTGGTTCTGCTCTTCTATGAATGCTTGCAACTCTGGTGTTATGCGCGCAAATCCACCGAAGGTGTAGTCGTACACCCACTCTACTTTATTGGTCAAATCGTCAGCAATTTCATCGTCCATGACCGACCAGTATAACAGGCTTCGCAAGCGGTCTTTCAAAGTGGGGTCGTTGAGTGCCGGAAAAGCCAATATGCGCTGCTCAGGTTTTGCGGAAAGGAGAAGGCCGGCCAGAGTGGTAGCGGTTCCGACTGGAACAGCCAATGCATCGTACTTTTTGTCTTCAGCAGTTAAAATCTCCATACAGCCCATAACGCCCAGGTAGTTGCTGCCTCCTTCTGGCACAAAGTAGCTTTCTCTCCATTCCTCGCGCACCCACTGTTTGAACGCTTCCGTATTTCGCTGCGAATACCACGTGCGTTCCACAAATTCCAGATGCATTCCTGCATGCAGGCAATCTTCAAGCGTGGGGCTGAGCACAGGTGGTTTCTCGCCATGCACAAGACCGATGGTTTGAAACCGTCCCTTGCAGGCTTGCGCCACTGCGTGCAGGTGATTGCTGAATGGCCCTCCCGGGGTGATAATCACCTTGGCTTGCTGCTCTTCAGCCTTTAATAAATTGTATTTGAGTTTGAAGTACTTATTGCCGGGGGCTTCTGGATGGATCAGATCCAGTCTTTTTACCTGTATTTCCACAACGCTAAGGTCGACATGCGCTTGGATTTTTCAAACTTCTTGAGGCGTATTTAAGGTAAAAAGAATTTTAGGGTGCATAGCACCGTTGCATCTGAAACGACTGTAAACACGTACACTCCAGAGGGTAGCAAAGGCAAAAATGCTTCCGAATTCGCGTTGAAAACGGTTTGGTGCACCAATCGGCCGTCGCTGGAGCAGACCACTAGTTGAGCTTGATCCAATATACTTCCGTTGAGAACAACAGAACTACCCTGAACGGCAATGGAATAGTGTTCAATCAATGGCTCAATGGATATTACAGATGACCATTGTTTGTTGCCATTTACATCCGTTTCCACCACGCGGTAGTAGGTTTTTTCGTTCGGAGCATTGTTATCAGTAACCTGGTAAGAGGATGTGTTTTGGGTTGTTCCGGTGGCAGCAAGAAAGGTCACGGAGGTCCAACGCTCCAAATCATTGCTGCGTTCCACAGTGAAATAGTCGCTGCTTACTTCAGAAAGCGTTTCCCATGCTATATCAACGCCATTTAACGTGCGCTTAGCCGAAAAATCACCCCAGATAACAGGCAGCAAAAAGGGTTCAAAATAGATGGCTGCTCCGTTCAAGCCGGTTGTGCCTCCTGATGCTGTAAAGGCTCCTTTGGCTAAGATTTCTCCCGTGGGTGCTACTGCGATGAGACTGCAGCTATTGTTGAAGCCATCCCCCAACTGCTCATACGAGGTGCCGTTCCAACGTGCGATGCGGTTTAGGGGCACACCGCTAATGCTGGTGAATCCTCCGCACACAATAGGACGATTTAGATAATCGAATGCCAAATCAAAAATGGCTGATGCGGTTATAAAATTCACCCAAGCAGCACCATCGAACCTGCGAATTCCGGAGAAAAGTCGCGCATAAACATTGTTTGCGTAGTCAGTATAAACGGCCAGTGGCGTTGATGAAATGCTGCCCAAAGAATAGAATGTGCTACCATCGTATCCCGCGATACTTTGAGCTGGTATACCGTCAATTTGGGTAAAAGTACCTGCGAGAATCAGATTACCAAGTTGATCACACGTAAGGTCTGTAACCGATGACCAGTCGGTGAATAGATACACATCCGTCCAAATGATTCCATTCCATTTGCGCAGCACCGGGCAATAGCAATTCGGGTCAGTGTCTATAATGTAAACAGACCCATCGGGTGCCACGGCCAGCTCATCTGGGGTGCCATAAGCTCCGGCTCCGAGGGGGTGCCAAGCGTTTCCGTCCCAATGAGCCACATTTTGAACCTCGATGCCACCGGCATAATCGAAACCACCTATGACAACAACACCGCCTGCGGGGTGAGCGGCGATTTCGTAGACAGTGCCTGCGGTTCCGCCATCCAACGATTGATAAGAAACCCCGTTCCACAAGGCGATATTGGGAGTACTCACCCCTCCGGAAGTTTGAAAATTTCCACCGAAGTACACTTCAGAAGCGCTCACGGCCACCATTTCAAAAACACTACCATCGAAATTCGCATTGATGGAAACCCATTGCGCAGAAAGCGTAAAGGGTATACACACAGAAAAAAACACCATCCAAACCTTCATGACATCACTTGTTTCAAATGCAAAGATCTTTCAGAGCGGTAAGGTGGTCATCACCCAAAAGGGTGAAATGAAAAAGTCCTCATTGAGAGGACTTTTTCGAGGCGTTGGAGCCGTGTTATTGAATGCTTATCACCGTACGGCTTGTAAGTTCTCCCGCATTGGTTGTGAGCACGTACAAACCTGCGGGCAAAGCCGCAACGTTTAAATAAGAGCTAGTAGTTGTTATACGTGTTTCAATCACTTTGCGCCCAACAGAATCAAATAAAGTAAGTTGCTGCCCTTGATGAGCTTCTGTATTTACCCAAACATCTCCATCGGCCGGGTTAGGCCAAACTTCCAAGCTTGAAAGATTCATTTCTTGCACTGAGGTTATAAAGTTCCAGCCATCGGTATTTCCCCCATCGTTGCTATTGTGGGCATTAAACTCGGCGCCTCCTGTAGCGTGATTATCAACCAGGTTTACAAAGTAGGCGTCAACTATTCCATCTGTTTTAAAGAAAGTGCCATGAACCCCTTCGTTTACCCCATTGATGGTAATCATATTGTCTGCTGTGCCTTCAATGTTGAGCACATCCACTGTGATAACGCAGTCTTCGTAAAGGGAAAGTGTTGACCCCGGGGTAATCATGAGTTGAGCAATGGATGGAGTGCCTCCGCAAATCACTTCACCATCGAAAACCACGTTGGCATAGGTGTGGTTTCCTTGGTTTTGCATGTTGCCATGAACAACAATGGTTGAGTTGCTTGTGTTCAACGCAACAGCTGCTTCAGTGCTAAAAACGTGTGTATTGATTTGGCTTCCGGTAAGGTTCACAGAAGCATTTCCTTGAACGCGGAAAGCGTTACTCAGAGTAAAGTCATTATTGATTGAAAGTATGGAACCACTTTCGAAGATAACCCTGTTTGCTGTGAGGTCTCCGATGAGATTGTAGGTGCCTGTTCCCGAGAAATAAATGAGCGATTCCATCAAATTACCATCACCTGTCTCAAAGAAAGCTTCGCCATCAGATACAAGGGTTAGTTCACTTAGATCCCATCTTGCAGAGCCATTCGAAAAATCTTCAAGGACGGTTAATGTATTCCCCAGACCGATATTGGTTCGAATCAGCGCGCTCACATTCGTAGCTGAGGCATCGATTGAGAAAACGGTAAGGTTTCCGTCAATGGTTACAACATCGTCTTCAGAAGAAAAAGAGTTTTCATCGAAGATGATAAAATCATTCAGATCAGGAAGCGACGAATAATAGGTAGAGCCGCCCGACGTGGTAGCCCAATGAGACAAGTCGTCCCAGCTACCCGTGCCACCAACCCAATAATAGTTGTCTTCTGTATCAATTAAAAAATTCCAACCATCGTTATTGCCATTGTCGATGCTTTCGGAGGCATTGAAAACGGCGCCTCCTGTAGCATGTATATCAGTCAGCACCAGATACGTTCCGTCAACAATTCCTGATGTCTGAAAAACTGTAGCCTCATCGCCTGCAATGTTGGTGTGCATTGAAATTGCACCACTGTTGGTTCCATTCAACACAAAACTGTCTGCGGTCAGAGTTATTCCAGCGTTCAATTGCACCTCCGAACCCGGCGCCACCTCCATGGTCCCACAATTGAAGTTCTCCGTAAACCCTGCTACACCGTTCACATAAACCACGGGGTGGAACACATCCGGGGCATTTATTTCAAGATACAAGGCAGAGCCGAGAGTCAACGTCGTGTTTGTAAGGTTAAAATTGCTATTGCCTATCAACACCCATTGACCGGTATCTATGTTTGATTCAGAGAAATCAACGTCGACTTCGTAGTTCAAAAACGTGCTTACACGAGCGGAGCAAATGATGTCATATCCCATGCTGTTGAAAGAACCTCCATCGCAATAGATATACAGGTTGGCTGCATGAAAATTACTTCCTAGGCTGTAATCGCCTGAACCAGACAACCGTATGAACGATAGTCCACCAGCATTCACCCCATTCAAGGAGATCGTATGAGAGCCACTTCCCATCATGTCAATCGTTTTCAGATCGCGCTGCATGGTTGTTGGCAAGATAAGGTCTCCATGCACTTCAAGCACATCTGTGTATATCAATCCCTCTATTTTCGGGTTAAACATCACCCCGGTCGCATCTAGCGTTCTGCACGTTTGAAGCGTTTGATCAAGCGTTACTACCTGATTTGCTTCCGTGAAGGAGTTGGCATCGAATCGAACATCGTTGGTTGCTCCCGGAAGTTGGGTATGAAACATCGATCCTCCGGAGGAGGTAGCCCAATGGGACAAATCCGACCAGTTACCTGAACCAC
>JBJOIB010000332.1:0-2550 GCA_046047375.1 Bacteroidota bacterium | reverse complement strand
AGTCCGACATCTGCAGCTCGCGTGTACCCCACCAGCTCTGCGTAGGGCAATCGAGGTAGCATGGTGATTTGCTTCTCCAATGGTGTACCTTGAATCAACTCTTTTGCACGGTCCCACTCCTCTCCTGCGCCAATCAACAAAAGGTGGCATTCAGGCAACAACTTCATGGCCTCAACAGCTTCTAAAACACCGCGATCTTTGTCCATGAAGGCGCCTTGCAATATGATCAACGGGTGTGTGAGGTCTACGGGCGAATCGGCAACCTCATCCGGTCGATATTCTGGTGCATTTCTAACCACAGACACTGGAATTCCGTATTTCTTCCTGTAGATGGCCGCAATGCTTTCATTGACCGTTATAACATGCTTTAGGCGGGGAAAAAGGAATTGTTCGATTCGCTCCCAAGTGCGTTTTTGAAAGCTTCCTGGCTTCAATCCGGCAGCCTCTGTGAAATACTCATGGCTATCATAAATCAAGCGGGCGTTTTTCAACTTTGAGATGAGAAATGCTGCCGGCAGGGTATCGAGATCATTCGCCCAAATAGCATCGCACTTCTTAAAAAGCAAATGAGCGAACAGCCTGATATTCAACATGGCGTAAAAAGCAGCTCCCTTGTGAAAGAAAAGCCGCAGTCTGGTGACTTGATATGGACGTTCGCAGGGCTTCGAATGCGGCAGTAGTCTGCCAATCAACTCGATCTCAAGACCGTGTTCTTGCAGTATGACACATGTTTTTCGAACCCTTTGGTCAAACGTGAGGTCGTTAGACACCAGCACTTTGATGTTCATTTACAGCGCATTTCGAAGGTCTGACAGCACTTTTTTGGTGTACAGCGGGAAATCACCGCTCATCATCCATCCATAATAACCGGGGTCTTTGGTAAGTACCTCCTTCACCGCCATCCCTTTGTATTTTCCAAAGTTAAAGACAGGAACATCGTTTTCATCGTAAACCATTCTACCTGCTAAATCCACATTTCTGTGCCGTTGGCAGAACTTATGCAATCGATTCATATCCGGATAGAACGTATCTTCTTCCCCTCCTTTTCCATCGGGCACCTTCATGCCAGCGTATTTTTCAGCCATGGCCTGCAATATCTCCAATGTCGCCATTGCATCTGGCAAAGCTTCATGTGCATCATCCAGAGACTTACCGCAATAAAAACGATATCCCGCCTTGAGAGTGCGCTGTTCCATCAGGTGGTAAATGACTTGCACGTCGATGAGATTGCGGCCTTCCATAGAGAAATCGATGCCTACCCGCAAGAATTCTTCGGCTAGAAGAGGAATATCAAACCGGTTGGAGTTGAACCCTCCCAAGTCGCAGTCGTGCATGAATTTGTACAGCTTGTCGGCCACTTGAGCAAACGTTGGCTTATCAGCCACATCTTTGTCGTAAATACCGTGCACCATGCTTGATTCTAAGGGAATAGGCATCTCTGGATTGATGATAAACCTATTTTCTGAACCCGGTTTTTCCGGTTTGGTATGGATGCTGCCGTCAGGATTCATTTTGACAAGCGCTATTTCAACAATTCGATCAGAGCCGATGGAAGTACCTGTGGTTTCAAGATCGAAAATGATCAATGGTCTGTGTAAGGTCAATTTCATGATGTAAAGAAACGAGAATTTTTTATTCTACTTTGATTGTCCAACGTTCAAACCAATTCAGACGTTAATTCGCGGAACAAGCCGAATCAGTTGGCTTCATCTGATGGTGTTTTTCATACCACCATGCTTTGAACCTCATCATCAACGATAATCAGCGAACCCGTGTTTCTCGCTCTTCAGCGAGGGTTGCAAATTGACAGTCTACACGCTGTGAAAGACCAGTTAATCAAAGTGTATACGAAAATGTTCTTGACATGCGTTTGAAGTATGTAGAGTAGCAAGGTCGGATTACCTGGCAGTTATTCCGACCAAAAACAGGCAGAAAAGAAAACCCTTCCAGTTGGAAGGGTTTTCGATTTTATAAACGTTCGTTTGATTACTCAGCCCAAACTTTGATGTACTGAAACTGTTCGTAAATGGCTTTACGAGCTTGCGCATCATTCTGATAGTCAGGACCCTGAACCAACTTTCTTGCTTCTTGGAAGCTGAAATCCTTTCCTTTTTTAAATCCTTTTGCTTCTAGGGCCTTCACTACTTCTTGGGTAGCTAGTTTATTGCGGAAAGCGGTAAGGTCGTTGTTTGAACGGAAGCGACTTGAAGGCACTTTTGAGGCAGAAGATTCTACCAAGATACGCGCTGTTCCATTGGTGCGGATAATTTGCGCTACCCCTTCAACGAATTCGGCGAATGTTTGCTCTACTTTTTCATCGTTCCATTCACCCATATCGTAGATGAAGTAACGCTGGTAGTAAGCCTTCCCATTTTCTAGCAAAACGCCTACTGTTTCATCCTTCATAGCATCAGGAGAATCTGGCTTGATATCGCCGGGCTTCATGTTTGGCACATTTGGAGAACCTTCTTCTGTTGCGATAGCTCCCCCTAAGTGAACTGGAAGGAGATAGATTTCCTTATCGATTTCGCTATACGCAGATTCACAAGG
>JBJOIB010000331.1:0-8537 GCA_046047375.1 Bacteroidota bacterium | reverse complement strand
TACAACCTGCGTCTATCTGAACGACGTGCAAAAGCGGCGGTAGACTACCTTATCACCAAAGGCATTTCTGCCAAACGGTTGGTGTGGAAAGGCTATGGAGAAACCGAATTGTTGAACCAATGCGTCAACGACATCCCTTGTT
Organism: Bacteroidota bacterium; assembly: GCA_046047375.1. Taxonomy (GTDB): domain Bacteria; phylum Bacteroidota; class Bacteroidia; order Flavobacteriales_D; family Sanyastnellaceae; genus RI-182. The sequence continues at coordinate 8,395 of JBJOIB010000331.1, read as the reverse complement.
CCGAAGAAGAACATCAACGAAATCGCAGAACAGAATTTAAAATTCTTGATATTTAACCCGTTGGGGTGAGAACGTAACATCACCCGAACACCCCAAAACCATGAAACTTCTATTAGCTGCTTTTTCTTTACTGCTGTGCTTGAGCGCGCAAGCAACCGATAGTTTATTGGTGGCGCTTCAGAATCACCCTGAAGACACCAACAAAGTTTGGTTATACCGCGAGGTTGCCTTCGAGTTAATGACCACAGATCCCGACTCGGCCTTATTCTTTGCCCAACGGGCTTTGCAACTGTCGGAAAAGCTTGATTTTAGGGACGGAATCATACGGTCATTGCTTCTGAATGGGTATTGTTACGAATACAAAAACAACGTTCTGAATGCCGTTGAATTCCACAACCGGGCACTTGCCTTGGCAGAAGCAACAGGAGATGCAGACATGGTTTGTTCCATCTTGAACATCATTGGGTTTGCCTATTACTATCAGGGAGACAAAGCCAACGCCCTTATGTACTTTAGCCGGGTAGAGAGACAGTGCGCGTCTGTAGGCGATGGAACAGCCTATGCCCAAGCCTTGAACAACATCGGAGTCATCTTTAAAACAGACGGCAAATACGCGGAAGGCGCTGATATCTACCGAAAATCCATAGCGGTCAAATCGGCCGCCAATGACACTGCCGGCTTGGCTACGTCGTATTACAATTTAGCTATTTGTTTGGCCTACTCCAACCGTGAAGACGAGGGTTTGCAGGCTTTCGAAACGGCAGAACTGCATTATCGTGCGTTGCAAGATACCGCAGGAATCATCAGTGTTTTGGGTGGTAAGGGACAGATTTATTGTCATTTCAATCGCTACCCTGAAGCCATACAGGTACTGAGCCAAGCGGTAGAGAAACAGCATCTTCTCGATAATACTACGAGGTATGAGGCCGTCTTGAATTACACTGAAGCCTTGCGCGTTACAGGCAAATACAGTGAAGCACTTGCTCAAGCTGAAGCGTTGTATACTGAGTTAGAAGGCAGTGATCGCTTGCAATTGCAACGCAAGCTGGCGTATGAATTGGCTTTAAACAACAAAGAGCTCGGCCGATTTGAAGCGGCAGTTCCCCATTACGAAAAACTCGCCGCCCTCACTGATTCCATCTACAACACCGAGAAAAGCAAAATACTTGAAGAGCTTCAAACCAAGTACAAAACCAAAGAAAACGAGGCCACCATTGCCATGCAACAGCGCGATTTGGAGGTACAGGAGCGGGAACGCCAATTGCTCCTTTTCGGAACCATCTTGGTTGCCCTTCTGGCCGTATTTATAATGCTGTATGCCCTCAACAAAATGAAAACCAACAGGCAACTTCGCGCCCAAAAAGAAACCATTCAACAAGCGCTGAACGACCGCGAATTGCTTCTTCGAGAGATACACCACCGCGTTAAAAACAACCTGCAAGTGGTGTCCAGTCTTCTTAGTTTACAAGGCCGACAACTCGAAGATTCTGGTGCGCAAGAGGCCATGCTCGAGTCACGCAACCGCGTACAATCGATGGCTCTTATTCACGAAAGCCTTTACAGCCACAACGATTTACGAGACATTCAAGCCTCCGAGTACATAGAACGGCTGTGCCAAGGCATTTTCGATTCGTACCGCATTGACCCATCGCATATTACGCTAACAACCAACATAAGCCCCTTGCAGCTTGATGTAGACGAAACGGTTCCTTTGGGCTTGATTATCAATGAGTTGATTACCAATTGCATAAAGTATGCTTTCAAAGAGCAAAACGGAAATATCCATATAGAACTCACACACAACACAGGTGAAATTACCCTGTCAGTGGCTGATAACGGAGCCGGCTATCCTACCGAGGCCAAGGCCGGATTTGGCACAAGGCTCATCAACTCCTTTGCCCGTAAGCTCAATGCGCAATGGTCTGTATCATCATCCAATGGCACCATTGTGACATTGAAATACCAACTAAAAACAAAAAGCGCTGACCACGAGTGATCAGCGCTACAGACGTCTAGTTGTTGCAAGCTATTTTTCTATCCGCCAAACCCCATTTTCATGTAGCCTTTGGTAGAAATGGTCTGTTTTTTATTCTTTTGAATGTCCACAACCAGCATGTGGGTTTTTTCTTTGCTATTTTTCTTGTCGTACGAAATCATCTCCATCACCATGCCTGCCGGGTAGTCAGATGGGTAGCCCTTTTGCTGTTTTTGCGCCGCCATGCCTTGAAAGGCCTTCGCAATGCCGAAATTCTCTTCTTTGGTCACCCACAGTTCTGAGGTATAGTCTTCGTCTTCAACCAAGTATTCTTCGCAGGTATAGCCCAGAATCTGCTTGGTTCTGCCGGTTTTTTTGAATGTTGCATTGCTTGTGTTCTCGGCTGATTCATCCATCTTCTCTTCAAACAGCTCTTTACTCATTTGGTAGGTCATGAGCATTTTTTGTCCACTCATGTCCATCAACATAATCATGGTAAATGCCTCCATATCAAGCACCATAGTGCTGTTCACGCCTTCCATTCTTGTGCGAATGCCTACATCGGGCTTTGACTCAGAGAAAAGCATATCCATTTCTTGCACGCCTTCCACTTCACCTTTCTTGTTGGTAGACTCAATGGTCATAGACACCTGGTGATCAAAAGCGTAGCTTTCTTTGGCTTCAGCTGTGTTTATGCCGGCTTCAGCCATCGTTGCGTCTACATCGGCTTCGCCCTCTTCCGCTTTTTTCTCTTTTGGCTTCCGTTTAAACGCTCCTTCAATCGCATCCAGACCCTTGTCTAGGCCCTGATCTATTCGTTGGTCAACGCGGTTGTTGGCCTTGTCCTTTGCGCGGTCAGTTGTTCTGTCTACAATTTGGGCGCTGAGCACCGTTGAGCATACTACAGCTATCCACGTACAAAAAATGCGTATTGTATTCATCATCTCTGGTTTTAAAGTCAAAATTACGCCTCACTCGGCGGATGCGAATGCCTCATTTAGCCATTGACCGTTTTTGCATAGCAATCGGCATTGTAAGTTATCCAAAAAGCTCCATTAAGCTATCTTTTCTGCTTCGCGATACCGGAATCTGAGAGCCGTCTTCCATAATCACATACCCACCACTGCCTTTTACGTACTTAGCAATGTGGTTGAGGTTAATGATGTGCGAATGGTGCACCCGAAAGAATCCATGTCCTTCTAACATTTCTTCCACGTCTTTCAGCGTGCGCGAAACCAAGGTTTTCTTGCGATCAGCAAAATGCACCCAGGTGTAATTCGACTCGGAGGCGCAATGCATGATGGTTTCGGGACGCACAAACTCAAGTCCTTCCGAACAGGGCAGCGCAATCTTGCTAAAGCTCTTTCCTTCTAGGCGCGAAAACAAGGCATCCAATTGCAGACCTGATACGTTGGCTGAAATTTTTGCAACGGCGTTTTTTACATCCGATCCACTTACTGGCTTCAACAAATAGTCGATCGCTGAATAACGAAAAGCACGCAAGGCGAACTCATCATAAGCGGTAGTGAAGATAAGCTTGAAATCAATGTGATCCAATGATTGCAACAACTCAAACCCATTCATCCGAGGCATTTCAATGTCGAGAAAAACCAACTCGGGACGCAGGGTCAAAATGGCCTCTCTCCCCTCTTCCGGATTGCTAAATGTAGCCACCACTTGCACCTCAGGCACATGGCGTTCTATTTCGTACTTCAAGGTAGCAGCGCAGTGCTTTTCATCGTCTATAATGATGGCTTTCATATCAATCAAGGGGTATGCGAATGGTAACCCGTGTTCCTGCCGGACTTCCATCTGCGTGATACAAATCGGTTATTTCTATGTTTCCTTCTTTTTTGAGCTTGCCCTCCAAAATTTCCAATCGTCGACGGGTAATGTCTAAGCCGAAGCTCTTGTCTCGTGTGGCCGATTTCGATTTCAACTCTGCGGCCTTGGCACGGCCAACTCCGTTGTCTTCAATGGAGCATATCAGGAACTGCTCTTCTTTACCTACCCAAACCTTCAATTTGCCCCGTCCATCTTTGTGGTGTAAGCCATGCCAAATAGCATTTTCGGCAAAGGGTTGTACAATCATCGGTGGAATGTCTATAAAATCTGCTTGTACATTGGGGTCTACCTCCAGTGCGAATTCAAATTTATCATCAAAGCGAAGCGCCTCTAGGCTGACGTACAGCTGAAGAGCCTCGAGCTCAGAGGCGAGTGAAATGACTTCTGATTTGGAATTAGACAGAATCAATCGAATAAGTCTGCCAAAGCGGGTCAGGTATTCACTGGCCTGATCAGGCTCATTGTTGATGATAAAAAACTTAATGCTGTTGAGGCAGTTGAACAAGAAATGCGGATTCATTTGTGCTCTGAGCGCTGACATTTCAACTTCGGCCAATCGTTGAGCGTACTCATTCTGAATAGCTGCATTTCTCCTCACCCTTTGTATGCGCATTTTCGTAATAATCCACACAGCGGCTACCAGCGCTAGTGCTAGTATACCCCAGAAAGTATAGCTCATGTACCAAGGAACCAACACTTGCAGCGATATGCTGAGGGGTGCAGCCATTTCACGACCGAGCACGGTTGAGGCCATCACTTCTATGGTGGTGCTCGCTCTTCCCATCTCACTGAATACGAGTTGTGGCTCTTGCATATTTATCCAGGCGGTATCGCCCGCGTGGCGCCATTTGTAGCGGTACATTCCCGGTTTAGCATACCCCAGGGTGCCAAATACCAGCTCAATCGACTCGCCCATACCAACTTCAATGGTGTTGTTGGGTCCAATTTCTACTTGCTTTCCCTTTCTGTACACGGCATCCACGTACATGCGGGCTGGCGGGCTGGTTTGCACCAGGCTTTGAGGGTCAAAAAACGCAACTCCTTCCCCGAGGCCGAGCACCATCCTGCCGTCAGGCAGCGCAGATATCTCATTGTTGGCTATGTCGTCGTACTTAAGCCCATCAGCTCGAGTGTAAACTGCCACGGCATTGGGTTGTTGTGGGTCAATGCGCACTAAACCATGTCCTGTAACCGCCCAAAAATGTCCTTGTTTATCGCATGCCAACTCCCCTATGTACAGGCTTAGCAGGCCTTGTTCTCTGCCAATGTGATGTGCTTCAAAAGTGTTTAGATTCACCAAAATAATTCCGCTGTCGGTGGTGCCCAGAGCCAAATACGCTCCATTGCAATCAATAGAGACCATGGTGAATGCTCCGAGGGACTTCACGGCAGCGCTCAATGAGTCGAGGCGTTCAATGGTCGACATGTGGGTGAGTCTATACACCCCTTGCGTGGTGGCCACCCAGGTATGTTGGCTATCTTGCTCTACCACTTCAAACACCAGGTTGTCTTGCACGGCATATACACTGTTGCCATTCAGCGGTACTAGAGTTACCTCATCAGAGGTTGGGTTGTACGAACCCACAATGTTGTCGTCGGTTCCAAACAGCACCGTGCCATTGGTTGATGCCACTAGCGTGTTGATGTTTCCAGCGGCTCCCTTGATTCCGAACCGTTCCTCCAAATCAAGGCAAAGGCGTGCCGGTCCTGCGTTGCTCACCTCATACAAGCGGTCATGGCTCATGGTGAATACCTTTTCGTTCAAGGCAATCACTTCAACCCCTGAAAGTCCCGCTGGAAGCTGATCAGCCGAGGTTGCAACTCTTTCAATAGCCCTAAGCGAAGTTCCTTCCAAAAGCCAGTAACCTCCTCCGGCGGAGGCCGCAAGCACAACCTCGTCGCCCAAAATGGCAGCCTGATTGAATTTCGTTAACCGCACCCGCTGAACATCAAACATGTCGATGGGTTGGTAGCGAATCTGCATAACTTCCGGATTGAACACAGAAAGCCCCGAGGCCATAGCCGCCCACAAGATGCCCCGGCTGTCAGTCATCACGTCTCGAGCAGAAATGTAAAAGATGCTGTATTTATCGGTAGGATCGTTCTTGTAAAATGAAAAGGTCTTCTTTCCTTCGTGGTACACACCCAATCCGCGATCTGCCGTAATTACCCACAGCTCTTGATCATTCTTGCGCTTTATTCGTCTTACCGCATTGGTGTTGGGCTGAATAGCTTCATCAAACAGCCTGCGCTGCCCGAACGTTTCAGTAACGGTGCTGAATTCCACCAATCCGCCGCCCCACGCGCCGAGATAGATGTGTTGGTTCTCCACCAGCATGGCTTCGTGTTCCCAACGAGTGATGTTGTTGAGGGGGGGAACAGGAAAATGTTTCACCTGTCCAGAGGGCAGCACCGACCACAGGGTATCTCCAGCAGCCCAAATGGTACCATTTTCATCCAGCCCCACGCTAAGCAGCGATTCAATGCGGTCAGTGATCAGCGTTTGTTCTCCTGTTAGTAAATCGAGTCGATAGAGCCCTCCCCGCCTTTTCACCCCGCGCTGGTAGGCAATGAGGAAGGTATTATCTGATTCGCGGCAGATATCATACGGCCGACTCACTTGCACGCCGTTGCGAACAGGACGATCATAACGCAAGAAATCATTGGAAGAGGCGCGGTACCTGAAGACGCCTCCCTGGTAGGTAATTCCAAGCAAATCGCCTTGTTCTAGGGGGATGAGCTCAACGATATAATCATCTGGAAGATCGTTCTGATTTTGGGAACTATGGTAGGTCACAAACTTGTTACCATCAAACCGGTTGAGTCCTTCCTCGGTGCCTATCCACACAAAACCAAAAGAATCCTCCGCCACGCAAACAGTCCGCGAACTTGAAAGTCCTTCTTCAACCGTGTAGTTGTGAAACCGCCCAAACAGCTCGTCGGTTTGCGCCAAGGATAAAAAAGGCAACAACATACCAGCCGCAGCAAAGAAGCTCGAAAAAAGCTGTAACAACCTACGTCTTAGTGAAGGGAGGCACCACATAGCCTGTGCAATGTAGTTCAGTTTCTTTTATTTACATACCTCAAGTGAGCAGTTGGTGAAGGTGGGTGAGTAATTGCGATGAAACTGTAGTCTATAAAACGACTATGTTGCGGGCGCAACTCAAGATAGGCGCAGCATCCACGGTTGCGGCCATCCGTTGTTCCAGCGCCTTTCCATGGCTTTCGCCCACCCCACGCCGAGGCAATTATATGTCATCAACATCCAGCCTTTTCCCAGGGTTTTGTGGCCTGCTTGGCATCGCAGGAACGACAGTGCCTCTTCGTGGTTCATAGCGTAGCAGTGGTTCCATTCAAAATCCGCATACAAGGCTAACTGAGCCGATGGCACCAGCTGAACTCCTTTTCGAATGAACGCTTCAATACCTGCTTTGAGCAGATAGATTTTCTCGGCTTTCAACTGATGTGTCAACTCAAAGGCTTCTGTGCTAAAGGCCCGAATGCGATCACCGTCTTCTGAGAACACCACCTGGTCCGCAAGCTGGATGGTCTGTCCTTCAAATTCCGGATTTTTAATCGTCTTTGCCGAATTCTTCTTCAAAACACCCGCTTTCTGTCCGTTCACCTTCCGCAAAACGGCCATATAAAGTCCTTCGCCACGGGTCACTCCCGGAAAAAACTGATGTCCGTAAGCGGTTTTAACAATTCCCCATTCCTTTTTGGTTTCAATGTCAACCACTTCCCAATCGCTGGTACTTAGCAAACGGCGTATTTGGTCGTCGTTTTCAGCCGAATTGAAGGTACAGGTGCTGTACACCAAGAATCCGCCTTCATTTACCAGCTCAGTGGCGTCATCCAAAATGCGAAGTTGTCGATCACAACACAGGGCCACATTTTGTGGCGACCATTCCTGAATGGCGGTATCGTCTTTTCTGAACATTCCTTCGCCGCTGCACGGGGCATCTACCACGACCAGGTCGAAGGTGTTATTGAGAAATGCGAACTGGCCTACTTCAGCGCAGGTTACGATGTGATTGGCGCGTCCCCATTTCATGGAGTTTTCAGCGAGTACAGTTGCGCGTTGTTTGTTCACCTCGTTCGACACGAGCACACAGTCATCAGGGAGCACGTTCAAGAGAGCGGTAGACTTCCCACCGGGAGCGGCGCACAAATCAATGGCGCTTCGCAATTCCGCGCCTTTCGTGAGTTGTAAACCAACGTAGGCAATAAATTGTGAGGCCGACTCCATCACATAATACGCTCCTATGTGCCAGAGGGGGTCGAGCGCAAAAACGGGTCTTTGCGCCAGGTGGTCTCCGAAAGGGTTCCAGGCTACGGGGTCTGAACCGGCTTCCAATCCCTTGCTGCGGTTGCGGTTGATGGCCACCTCCGGTGGGGTGTTGATTCCGTCCACAATCGCCTCAGCCAGCGTGGGGTATTCATTGCGCAGTGTGGTTATAAACGGTTCAGGGAGTTGCTTCATCAGAAATCTTCGTCGTCTTCTTCAAACAGAGGTTTTTCCTCCTTTTTCGGTTTATCATCAAAAGTTACTGTTACCTTTTTCTCCTCCTTTGG
>JBJOIB010000330.1:0-3695 GCA_046047375.1 Bacteroidota bacterium | reverse complement strand
GACGCAATATCATTCGCGCTGTACGTTGAAACAGTAGCCAGGCGATTTACCTTTTTCGCTGACAGCTCAGTTCGTTTGGTGTAAAAGGATGCCACATTTGAAGGAAGCCATTCTGGGTGATGCATGAAGTTGATGTCATGAAGCACCAAGAGTTGTGGAACCTGTGTTGTCAGGCACGCAATAGAATCTGGTGCGACAAAGATATCAGGTTTGATTTTCGCCAATTTTCGTTTGAGCAGAACGTCATACCAAAACGGAAAAACATAAATATGCCTAGCCGGCAGATGGATGATGTGAAGGTGAACGTTGGGTCCGAATTGAAACGACGGATCAGGCCTTCTGTCGAAGATAAAGTGAAATTCCACCTCTCGGTTTTGCGCAGCGAGGCGTCTGAAGATTTCAAAGGTAAACCAACCGATGCCCTCTAGCTTGTTTTTAAGCAGAAAGCGCGTATTGACAGCAATTTTCATCATAGATAGAGTGCACGAATATACAGTTATTCAATACATTCCACCGCAGGTTTTCTACCTTTGTGCCTGATGCAGCGCAAATTTTTATCGAATCTGGGCATTCTGTTATTCTTGAATATCCTCATCAAACCCTTCTATTTATTGGTGGTAGAAGCCGGAGTACAAAATGAGGTTGGTTCAAGTGAGTACGGACGTTATGCATCATTGCTCAGCTTGAGTGTGTTGTTGAATATCTTTTTAGACCTGGGAGTCAACAACTTCACCTCGAAGAGCTTAGCGGCCAATACCGCGCATCCTCGGAATTTACTTTCCGGCATTTTTGGACTGCGGGCGTTGATGAGCATTCTATACTTCGCACTTGTATTCGCCTGCGCTTTGGTATTGGGTTTTCGGGGGGAAGCACTAGTGCTATTGGGCATGCTCGGGTTGAATCAATTACTCAGTGGACTGGTTCTGTATCTGCGCTCCGTATTGACAGGATTGATGCAATTCAAGCAAGACGCTTTGATTTCCATTCTCGATAGATCACTCATTATTTTTCTTCTCGCACCGATCTTGTTTCACGTGGTAGATTTCTTCCCGATTTCTATATTCTCCTTCGTTATTGCCCAGACCATTGGTTACCTGGCCACACTGTGTGTTGCTTTGTTTTTTGTCTTGTCGAAAACCGGTAAACTGCGCATTTCGTGGGAACCCGACTTTAACAGGAAGATTTTAAAGGAGAGCTTTCCGTATGCCTTGCTCGTGCTCCTTATGATGTTCTATTATAAAACAGACACCATTATGTTGGAGCGTATGTTGCCAGATGGGGCTTATCATGCGGGGGTGTATGCTCGCGGGTATCGCTTGTTTGAAGCAGGAAACATGATCGGGTACTTGTTTGCTGTTTTGCTTCTCCCCATTCTCTCCAAACTGTTTGCTTCTGGCTCAAATGTATCTGTTATTGTGAACCACGCCTTTCGCCTTCTATTCTTCATTGCAGCTGTGTCAATGGTCTCATCCTGGCTATGGGCTGAAACCATCTTAAACATGGTATATACGCAGGACATTGAGAAGGCAACACCCATTTTTCAAGTATTAATGACCTCCTTTCTATTCTTGATGATGGGCCATCTTTGGAGCACGGTTCTGACCGCTTATGGCGATTTGAAGGTGTTGAACTGGGCAGCTTTAGGCGCTGTTGTGTTGAACATTCTTTTAAATCTAATCCTCATTCCAAAATATGAGGCCCTAGGGTCTGCCGTTGCGAGCTTGATCACTCAATTCGCCGTAGTACTGGTACAATGGCTGCGAGCTGCTAGTTTAACCAAAGCGCATTTGCCTGGCGCAGCCATGATACGAAGCCTTCTTTTTCTCACATCCATGATTATTTCAGGATATGTTTTAACAATAAACATGCATCAATCGCTGTTATCGTTGGGAATCTTTCTGGTGCTAGCTTTGTTGCTATCATGGATCTTCGGGGTTTTCAACTTGAACAGAGTCAAGGCTATTTTAGCTGAGAAGGATTGACAAATAAATTACTTTAGCCAAAATTTTCACATTTATGTCGAGATCAGAAACCACAAACGTGGCGACAACCATGGAATCAACCAATTTGCTGGTGTTTTTATTCAAATGGCGATGGCAGTTGGTCGTCATTGGCTTGATTGCAGCTGTGCTCTCTGCCATTGCTTCCTTCATGATTGAAGAAAAATTTCGCTCAGCTGTGAAGCTTTATGCAGCCACTCAGCACTCCATTGGCGAACAGTTTTATGAAGAAACAAAGAAAAATGACCTCCTTGAATTCGGTGAGAAAGAAGATGCCGAACGCATGCTTCAATTGTTAAATTCAGACCGTATCCGCGGCCAGGTCATCCAGCAATTCAATCTTTGGGAACACTACGAAATAGACCCTTCGGAACCTGGAGCAAACACCCTGATGCAAAAGGAATACGACAGCAATGTTTCTTCCAAACTGACCCGATTTGGATCCATTGAAATTGAAGTGCTCGACAAAAACAACGAACGCGCGCGTGATATGGCCAACGCCATCGCACATATGGCTGACTCGCTTGCAAGTGAGCTCAGGAACACACGCGCTATGGATGCTTTTAAATATGCAGAGTCTTCGTTGCTTCAGGTAAAGGAAGAAATTGTTGAGATGGAAGATTCCCTTAGTATACTTCACAATTTGGGCGTGTATGACTACGAAACCCAGATTGAAGGTCTTAACGAACAATACGCAACGGCCATTGTTCGCGGTGAACCGCAGCGCGCACAGACTATTAAAATGCAGATGGAGGCCATTTCGCAATACGCAAATGCATTCTCTAAACTCACCACCTTGCTCGAAGCAGCGTATGACCGGGAGGCAATCTTGAAAAAGCGTTATGACCTCATGAAGATCGATGCTACCTCTCGCCTATCTTCGGTTTTTATTGTTGATGCCGCCTCAGCTGCCGACAAAAAAGCCTATCCTGTTCGCTGGTTAATCGTGGCAATGAGCACCACTGCTGCGATACTCTTCTCTATTATTTTAATCTTGATCGTTGAAAACATACGCCGCCTGAAGGCAACCGGAGAGATCAAATGAGTTTGAGCCGAAATGGATATCTTCTCGCAGCAGGCTTGTCTTTTGCTGTAGTGCAGGCCATTGCCATTGGTATGGAGTTCTACTTCCTAGCATTGCTCCCTGTGGTGATGGTGGTGTTGTGGACTGCTTTTTTCCGAATGGATGTGCTCCTGATGGTGGTGGTTGCTAGTGTTCCACTGAGCATCAACCTCGAAAGCCTTGAAATTGGAGGCGTGGGGTTTTATTTACCCACTGAACCCCTCCTATTCGGCATCTTAATCATGTTCATCTTAAAGCTTCTGACGGGCAATAGCATTGATAAACGTATTTTTCTGCACCCGGTCAGCTATGTGATCTACGCCATGCTGGTTTGGATTTTCTTGACATCCATTACCAGCGAATTCCCTGTGGTATCCTTTAAATTTCTACTTGCTCGCCTTTGGTTTATTGCCGGTTTCTACTTCCTCATGGTACAGCTATTCACTCGTGTCAGCAGAATAAGGCTAATTATGATGCTGTACCTCTTTCCACTGGCCTTGGTGGTGATTCGCACGGTGATTCGACATGCAGGATATGGGTTTGAAAAGAACGCCGGACATTGGGTCATGGAGCCCTTTTTTAAAGATCACACCTCTTACGGAGCGGTGCTAGCAATGTACATTCCTGTCATC
>JBJOIB010000329.1:0-13673 GCA_046047375.1 Bacteroidota bacterium | reverse complement strand
GTTTGTAGACCAACACGTCAAAGATCAAAAGGAATACAAGCGTATGAGTGAAGCGCTGAAAGAAAACAGAATCATTGATGTAATGGTGAACATGGCCAACCCTAAAACCGAGGTTGTTTCGCACGAGCAATTCTTGACCGTGGCAAAACAGAATGGGTTGTAAGCAAACGGTTGTTCGTAGTTTGAACTTGTTAACACTTGCGTAAGTGAATTTGGTCGTACATTTCGAACCATAAGAATTTTAACATGATCAACCGCAAAGAATTTACCAAATACGCCGTGCATAATCATGGCATTAGCAGTCATTTTCTTGACGATTACGTTTCCAACGTTTATGGTCCGGAGAACATGACCCGCACTGTGATTGAGGAACGCAATCTCCCTTTCCGTGAAGTAGATGTTTTCTCTCGTCTGATGGCAGACCGCATTATCTTCCTCGGAACCGGAATCGATGATTACATCGCAAACATCGTTCAAGCGCAATTGCTCTTCCTCGAGTCTGCTGATGCAACAAAAGACATCCAGATTTACATCAACTCTCCCGGCGGTAGCGTTTACGCAGGATTGGGAATTTATGATACGATGCAGTACATCCGTCCGGATGTTGCAACCATTTGCACCGGCATGGCCGCCTCTATGGGCGCGGTATTGCTAACTGCAGGTGCTGCTGGAAAACGCACCGGATTGAAGCACTCACGTGTTATGATTCACCAACCTTTGGGTGGCGCTCGTGGACAAGCTTCGGACATTGAAATCACTGCGCGTGAAATCCAAAAGTTGAAACAAGAGTTGTATCAAATCATCGCGAATCACTCAGGTCAAACCTATGAGAAGATTTGGGAAGATAGTGACCGCGACTATTGGATGAAGGCGCATGAAGCGAAAGAATACGGGATGATAGATGAAGTGCTTGAGAAAAAGTAACTTCTCACTTCACCATTTTTAAAATGAGTATCTTTGGAAAGTCGTGCAAGCACGACTTTCCTTTTTCAGTGGCTTTTCCACATTATTACTATGGCTGAAAAAAACGTGAGTTGCTCCTTTTGCGGGAGAAAAAAACATGAGGTGAATATCCTCATTGCAGGTGTTACCGGACATATCTGCGACCATTGCGCCAGCCAGGCTCAAACCATTGTCCAAGAAGAGTTGGCTCAAAACAAAAAGTCAAAAATCGATACGGCCCTGACAATTCAAAAACCAAAAGACATTAAGCGCTTTTTGGATGAATACGTCATTGGACAAGATGATGCGAAAAAGGTGCTCAGCGTAGCGGTTTACAACCATTATAAGCGCTTGTTGCAACCATTTAGAAAAGACATCGACGAAGTAGAAATTGAAAAGTCGAACATCATCCTAGTAGGTGAAACCGGAACGGGGAAAACGCTCCTGGCTAAGTCGATCGCTCGCATGCTCAACGTGCCTTTCTGCATTGCCGATGCCACCATTCTAACCGAAGCAGGCTATGTAGGTGAAGATGTGGAAAGCGTGCTCTCGCGTTTGCTTCAAGCCGCTGATTACGATGTTAGTGCCGCAGAGCGAGGAATCGTATTTATTGATGAAATTGACAAAATCGCCCGCAAAGGCGACAACCCATCTATAACCCGCGATGTGAGCGGCGAAGGTGTGCAACAAGCACTTCTCAAATTGCTCGAAGGCTCTATTGTGAATGTTCCACCCCAAGGAGGCCGCAAACACCCAGAGCAAAAAATGATCGCTGTGAACACCAAAAACGTACTCTTTGTGTGCGGTGGTGCTTTCGATGGCATCAAACAAATCATTGCGCGTAGAACCAGAACCAGCGCCATCGGCTACGCCGGAGGTCCAGCAGGAGTGATTCAAGACGAAGAACTACTCAAATATGTAGCGCCTACCGACCTTAAATCGTTTGGCCTTATTCCTGAATTGATCGGACGTTTTCCTGTCATCAGCCACCTCAACGCCCTCGATGCCGACTCTCTTCGTCGCATTCTTACCGAACCTAAAAACGCACTCATCAAACAGTACGTGAAGCTGTTTGAGATGGACAATGTGAAGCTTTCGTTCGATAAAAAAGTGCTCGATTTCATCGTTGAAAAAGCCATTGAATACAAACTCGGCGCCCGCGGTTTGCGCTCCATCTGTGAGGCAATAATGACCGATGCGATGTTCGAAGTTCCAGGCAACACCAATAGCTCAGACCTGCGCATTACCCTCGAATATGCGAAAGAAAAATTCAGCAAGTCTAAAATGAGTCAATTGAAAGTCGCTTGATTTTCAGTCACTTAATCGGGTTGTGAATTAAATGTGAATAACCTGAGGTGCAGAATTCCGTCATTCCTAAAAGGGGTGCGTAAATTCGAGGAGCGAATAACGATTTTTACATGATTTCTTGGCGAGCTGCCGTTTCCCCGCGAGACGGCAGTTTGCTTTTACACCCAAGCCCCGTGAGTAAAGGAGTTGAACATAAGGAGATCGCTGAAACGCCCTTGATGAAGCAATACAACAGCATCAAGGCCAAGCATCCTGATGCCCTTTTGCTTTTTCGCGTGGGAGACTTCTATGAAACCTTTGGGGAAGATGCCATAAAAGCATCACAGGTGTTGGGCATTGTGCTCACCAAGCGAAAGAATGGAGCTGCTGCCTATGTAGAGCTGGCAGGCTTTCCGCATCATTCGCTAGACACTTACCTACCCCGCTTGGTTCGAGCCGGAAACCGGGTCGCTATTTGTGATCAACTCGAAGATCCTAAAGAAACCAAAACGATTGTAAAGCGCGGTGTTACGGAGTTAGTTACCCCTGGTGTTTCCATGAACGACAAGGTGCTGGAGGTGAAATCAAATAACTTTCTCGCCGCTGTTGCGCTTTCCAAAAAGAGCGATATGGCCGGGGTGTCGTTTCTGGATATCTCCACCGGAGAATTTTTGGTTGCTGAGGGAAATACAGTCTACATAGATAAGCTGCTACAAAGCTTCAGACCGAGCGAAGTGTTGTATCAACGCAACCGTGATGAGGCTTTCTTTGAAACCTTCGGGGATCAATTTTACACCTATCGGTTGGATGACTGGGTTTTTACCGATGATTTTGGTCGTGAATCGCTCCTGAAACACTTCCAAACCGGCTCTCTTAAAGGGTTTGGTATCGACGATCTCGGATTGGGCATCATTGCAGCCGGCGCAGCCTTGCACTACCTGGGTGAGACGAAACACAAAGACACAGCTCACATTCGAACCATCAGCCGCGTGGCAGAAGATGCCTATGTATGGCTCGATAAATTCACGATTCGAAACCTCGAACTTGTAAGCTCTCCGCACCAAGATGCTACAACACTAATCGATGTGCTCGATCACACCATTAGTCCCATGGGCAGCCGCCTACTCAAAAGATGGCTCGTTCTGCCCCTGCGTGATGTAGATGAAATCAACAACCGTTTGAACGTGGTTGATCATCTCCTCACCCATCCGGAAATGATCGAAGAAATAAGCAGTGAACTAAAAACCATCGGTGATCTGGAACGATTGATCACCAAAGCTGCCACTGCGCGCATCAATCCTCGTGAAATCATACAGCTTAGAGACGCCCTAGCCGCTATCGAACCCATCAGGATCCAATGTTTAAAGCATGGAACCCCTGAGCTCAAACTCTTAGCTGATCAACTGAACCCTTGCGCTGTCATTCGCGACCGCATCACCCGCGAAGTCAATGAAGATGCGCCCATGGCCGTCAACAAGGGTGGGGTAATTCGGGATGGTGTTAACCCCGAACTCGACGAGCTTCGAACCATCGCTTTTCATGGGAAAGACTTGCTCATGGAAATCCAACAACGAGAAATTGAAAACACCGGAATCACTTCGCTAAAAGTGGCTTTCAACAATGTTTTCGGTTATTATATTGAGGTTCGAAACACCCATAAAGACAAGGTTCCCGATACCTGGATTCGCAAGCAAACCCTTACCCAGGCTGAACGTTATATAACGGAAGAACTGAAGATTCTTGAATCTAAAATTCTGGGCGCTGAAGAAAAAATTGGCGATATCGAACAAAAGGTATTTGCGCATCTTGTAAGTGACTTGGCTAGCTATTTGGCCCCGATACAGCTCAACGCTCAAATCATCGCTCGCATCGATTGCTTGTTGAGCTTTGCACATACCGCACGAACGAACGGTTACACGCGCCCGTTGCTGAATGACTCTTTTGTCATCGATATTCGGGGAGGCCGACATCCGGTAATCGAGAAAAACCTTCCTCTTGGTGAGCAGTACGTAGACAATGATGTTTTGCTGGATAAAGAACAGCAGCAAATCATCATGATAACGGGCCCCAATATGTCGGGTAAATCGGCCTTGCTTCGCCAAACAGCCCTCATTACCCTTATGGCTCAAATGGGAAGCTTTGTGCCCGCAGCCTCTGCCAATATTGGGGTAGTCGATAAAATCTTCACACGTGTTGGTGCGAGTGACAATATCTCGAGTGGAGAATCTACGTTCATGGTCGAAATGAATGAAACGGCTTCCATTTTGAACAACGTAACCGATCGATCATTGGTTCTATTGGATGAAATTGGAAGGGGGACCAGCACTTACGATGGAATATCAATCGCTTGGGCCATCGCTGAATTCTTGCACGAGAATCCAAAAGCCAAAGCGAAAACGCTATTTGCTACACACTACCACGAGTTGAACGAAATGGCTGGTATTTTTAGCCGGATTCACAATTACAATGTGGCCGTTCGCGAGGTGAATGGAAAGGTTATTTTCCTGAGAAAACTCGCTCCGGGAGGCAGCAACCACAGCTTTGGAATTCACGTTGCCAGGTTGGCTGGTATGCCACAGCAAGTGCTGAAACGCGCGGAGGAAGTGCTTTCCAGACTGGAGCAATCGCACGCATCAGAGCTTTCTTCTAAAGCGAAAGAGCTGGCATCAGATCAAGTTCAACTCAGCTTCTTTCAACTTGATGATCCCGTCCTGAGCAGTGTAAAAGATGAAATTCTAGCTACCGACATCAACACGCTCACACCGGTTGAAGCGCTTATGAAGCTGAATGAAATCAAGAAAATGGTGACCGGAAAATCATAAAGCCGCCAAAAGGAGCTTCAAACTTTTCCATGGCAGAGAAAACGCCTCGCCGATTATTTCATTCACCAAAGTCCCATTGAACAAATACACCCCGTTTCGCAAACCTTCGTGTTTCTTGATGGAGTTAGTGCATCCACCATCACCCCCGATCGACATGAGGATGGGGGCAAAGATATTGCTCAAGGCATAGCTGGCTGTGCGTGAAACACGCGATGCCACATTGGGTACACAATAATGAACGACTCCGTATTCCTTGTAAATCGGATTTTCGTGGTTCGTCACGCGCGAGGTTTCAAAGCACCCACCCTGATCGATCGAAATATCAACCACCACAGAACCGTATTTCATGTTGCTCACCATCTCTGAAGACACCACGCACGGCGTTCGTCCGAAAGGCGCACGGAGCGCCCCAATAGCCACATCTGCTGAAGACAGCGCTGTTCGAAGGGAAGAAGGGTCTATGGTTGAGGTCCACAGTCGATAGCCTAAATCGTTTTGCAATCGACGAAGCTTGTAGATGCTATTGTCAAAAACCTTAACACTGGCACCCAATCCGAGTGCGGCGCGAGCTGCGAATTCACCCACTGTTCCGGCTCCAAGAATGACCACTTCAGTAGGCCGCACACCGCTTATTCCGCCGAACATCAATCCCTGTCCCTTGTTCACATTGCTCAGGTATTCGGCCGCAATAAGCACGGATGTATTTCCGGCTATTTCGCCCATCGCGCGCACTACCGGGAAAATCCCCGTCTCATCTTTGATGTAATCCCATGCAATGGCCGTTATCTTTTTTGCCATCATCATCTTCAAAACCTCCACCGGCTGTACGGTCATTTGGAGCGCGGAGAAGAGCGTTTGTTTTCCGGGCATCATTTCAACCTCTTCCACAGAAGGGGGTGCCACTTTCAGTAAGATGTTGCTTTGAAAAACTTCCTTTCGATCATAGACGATTCGCGCTCCAGCTTCACTGTAGTCACGGTCTTGAAAACTCGCTTCCTTTCCCGCGTTTGTTTCAACGATTACATCGTGGCCGTGTGCCACCAAAACCGCAACAGATTCAGGTACCAAAGCCACCCGTTTCTCTTGAAATGATGTTTCACGAGGAATTCCGATCGTTAGTCGCTCGTGACGCTTGCCCAATTCGAGCATTTCTTCTTGCGGCAACAGAGCAGCTTCCTGCGCCAGCGCTCGTATGGCTTCCTTTTTATGATCCATGAGGAATTCAAAGTTTCTTGTACTGTGAAGGTACGAATTCAGCGCGGTGAAACGAACGTGATTTCGCGTTGGTTATCCACTATTCGTATATGAATTTCTGAAACCTCTTCCGGAACCAGGTAACCCAACCGATCAGGCCACTCTATAAAACACAGGGAATCAGCATATAAATACTCTTCTATTCCAATATCCAACGCTTCTTCAGGACTATCTATGCGGTATAAATCAAAATGATAAACAACGCCTTGCTGAACCCGGTATTCGTTAACCAATGAGAACGTCGGACTGCTCACGGCATCCTCGCTCCTGAATGCGTTCATTAAAGCACGCATGAGGGTTGTTTTCCCCACCCCCATATCCCCAAACATAAGAACAGCACCTTTCAACGGAAGCAGTGAAACAAGTTCAGACGCAATTGGCCCGAGCTCATCCGGTGTTTCCGCCCTCCAAACCTTCTTCATCGCGGAGACAATTCAATGAATGGAATCAACACCTCCTCCATCGAGATACCTCCGTGTTGAAAGGTGTTTTTATAGTAATTCACAAAGTGATTGTAGTTGTTGGGATACACAAAAAAGTCTTTGCCACTGGCGAAAACATAATGGGTGCTCACGTTGACTTTCGGCAAAAACGCGGCGTCGGGTTTGTTTACCGCGAACACTTGTTTGGCATTGTAATCCAAATTTTTCCCTGCTTTGTAGCGCAAGTTGGAATTCGTGTTCCGATCGCCAATGATTTTGATGGGATTCTCTACGCGTACAGTTCCGTGATCTGTTGTGATGATGATTTTAGCCTTCATCGCAGCCGCCTTTCTCAAAATGTCTTGCAAGGTGCTGTGGTCGAACCACGATTGTGTCAACGAACGGTAAGCCGCAGCATCATCCGCCAATTCTTTGATTACCTCCATTTCTGTGCGCGCATGCGAAAGCATATCGACGAAGTTATAGACGATCACATTGAGTTTATTGCCTTTGAGCTCATGAAAGCTATCTAGCAAGCGCTTGCCTGAGTTCAAGTTGGTCACCTTATTGTAACTCCATCGAATATTGAGTCCCAAGCGCTTGAGATTGGCCTCTAAAAACTCAGCTTCATGGAGGTTTTTGCCTCCTTCATCGTCTTCATTTTTCCAAATTTTGGGAAACAAGCGCTCCATTTCACTCGGCATCAATCCCGAAAACAGCGCATTGCGCGCATATTGCGTGGCTGTGGGCAATATGCTGTAATACATGCTTTCATCTTCAATTCTGCAGAATTCGTTCAATTTGGGCTGAATCACTTTCCATTGATCGAATCGCAAGTTGTCTATCACCACCAAAAAAACCGGTTGGTCACCCGTGGCATCCAAAACAGGTTTTATCCGGTTGCGAAACAAGGTATGGCTCATCGTGGGAGCTTGATCCCCTCCCTGCAACCATTGGAGGTAATTGCGCTCAACAAAACGAACAAACTGATCATTGGCCTCGTTTTGCTGCATTTGGAAAACCTCCATCATGCCGTTGTCTTCAGAATTCTCAAGTTCTAAATCCCAAAATATCAGCTTTTTGTATAGTTCAGCCCACTCGTCGGTGTTGAGAGGCGACATCAACCGCATGCCGATCTCCCTAAACTCGCGTTGGTAATCGGAGGTGGTTTTCTCGCTTACCAAACGTGTCGAATCTAGGTTTTTCTTGATGGAAAGGAGGATTTGATTGGGGTTCACTGGTTTGATGAGATAGTCGCTTATCTTACTCCCGATGGCCTCTTCCATGATATGCTCTTCTTCACTTTTGGTAATCATGATAACTGGAAGTGAAGAATCTTTCTCTTTGATTTTCTGCAGCGTTTCCAGTCCGCTCAGACCAGGCATATTTTCATCCAAAAAAACGATGTCGAAATACTGTTCCTCAACGCGTTCCACCGCATCGGCACCGTTGTTCACGGTCACTACATCGTATCCCTTCTGTTCGAGGAACATAACGTGAGGTTTTAGCAAATCTATTTCATCATCTGCCCACAGGATGCGTACTTTCGACATAAGATTTCGTATTTGTTTTTGCGCCGCAGTGTTTAACTATCTTTGAGACGGCTCTGCAAAGAAACGGAAAGAAGGAAGATTTCTTATCCGAAAAAGCAAAAGTGAATGGCAACCTCTCTGAATAAACGCAAAATCATCAACGACCCGGTTTACGGGTTCATTACTTTGCGGTACGATCGGCTCCTGGATTTGATCGACCACCCTTTTTTCCAACGCTTGCGACGAATCAGTCAACTCGGACTTTCATCACTTGTTTACCCCGGGGCTACGCATAACCGCTTTCATCATGCCATTGGCGCTGTTTATTTGATGCAGCACGCCATTGAAGAAATTCGGAGAAAAGGACATGAAATTACCGAAGAAGAGGCTGAAGCGGTGTGCATTGCCATTTTGTTGCACGATATAGGCCATGGCCCCTTCAGCCATGCCTTGGAGCACACCATTGTGAAAGGGGTGCATCATGAGTCGATCTCGGTGTTCATCATGAACCTCCTGAACGAAGAGATGCATGGTGCTCTGGATATGACCATTGAAATATTCAATGACAATTACTCCAAGCGTTTCTTGCACCAGTTGGTTTCCTCCCAGTTGGATATGGATCGATTGGATTATTTGAGCAGAGACAGCTTCTATTCAGGAGTCACGGAAGGAAAAATTGGCTCCGAACGCATTATCAAGATGCTCAATGTGGTGAACGATCAACTTGTGATCGAAGAAAAGGGTATCTACTCCATTGAAAAGTTCATAGTGGCACGTCGGCTCATGTACTGGCAGGTATATCTGCACAAAACAGTGCTTGCGGCTGAGTATATGCTTGTGAACATCCTGCGACGAGCTAAAGAAATCACCCAGAGTGGCCAGCAATTGTTCGCATCACCGGCGTTGCAACTGTTTTTAGAGAATGACTTTCAACACAGCGATTTTTTAGCAGACCCATCGGTTTTGGCTACTTTTTGCGATCTGGACGATTACGATATACTCAGCGCAATCAAAGTATGGCAATCGCATCAAGACTACATTCTGTCTGAGCTCTGCCGCCGTTTGCTTAACCGGGATTTGTTTAAGATCGCCCTTCGAAAAGAACCGTTTAGCCAGCAAGAGGTAGACGTGTGCATAGCCGGAGTCGCAAAACGGTTGAACATTGACGAAAAAACAGCGCAGTACTTCGTTATACACAAGAGCGTAGATAATCGCGCTTACGACTCCACCGAGAGTCCTATTTTGGTGTTGATGAAGTCTGGCACATTGACGGATGTTGCTCATGCGTCAGACCACCTCAATCTTTCGGCGCTGGCTCACAGTGTTGAAAAGCACTTCCTGGCTTTTCCGGAGATTTAAATTATGCCGTAATTTCTTCCATTTCCGTATCGTAGAAATGGTATTCAAGGAATTGGAGAGAAGAGTTCGCTTCCAACTTGATTTTCAAAGGGAACTGTTTGCGCCATTTGCGGATGATTGAAGAGAAGAACCATCCCTTTGTCAAAAAGGCTTCCACCATCGGGTGAACAAGCAGCAGAACCTCCTTGTATTTCCCTTCTTCGGCAATAAACCGAAGGTTATTTTCGATGGTGTCTGTAAACAAGATCGGGGCTTCAACCACACCTTTTCCATCGCAAGACGGACATTTC
The DNA here is from genome assembly GCA_046047375.1 of Bacteroidota bacterium. Lineage (GTDB taxonomy): Bacteria > Bacteroidota > Bacteroidia > Flavobacteriales_D > Sanyastnellaceae > RI-182. Next base: position 3,765 of record JBJOIB010000329.1, on the reverse strand, counting down.
TCGTGCGTTTTAATGTTGGTTACTTCCCTAACGCGTTGACGCGTGATTTCTACTACTCCGAACTTACTAGGAGGAAGGATGTTATGACGAGCCTTGTCGTCCTTCATGGCGTCACGCAGAGCTTCGTAGAGCTGTTTTTGGTTGGCTTTATCGTTCATATCGATGAAATCGATACAAATGATACCGCCCATATCGCGCAACTTGAGAATTCGCGCTATTTCCTTGGCGCATTCCAAGTTGGTAGCGAGTGCGTTTTCTTCCTGGTTCTTTACACCGCCTTTTCGTCCGCCGCTATTCACGTCAATTACGTGCATAGCTTCGGTATGCTCGATGATGAGATAGGCACCGCTTTTCAGGTTCACCTGTTTTCCAAAAGCCGATTTGATCTGCTTGTGAATGGAAAACGCATCGAAGAGGTCTTTGGACTTCGTGAACTTAACCACGCCTTCCTTGTCGGGAGCGATGGTTCTAAGGTAGCTTTTTACCTCCGCTGCAACCGATTCGTCGTTGCAGTAAATAGCAGAAAAGTTCGGATTGAGGATATCGCGGAGGAGAGCGTTGGTTTTCCCTAGCTCACCCAATACTTTAGCCGGAACCTTTCGGTTGTCTTTGAGATTTTCGTAGAGCTTATTCCAGCGTGTTACCTGTTCTTCCAGATCCGCATGCAGTTCTGCAGCGCCTTTATTTTCAGCAACCGTGCGCACGATAACCCCAAAATTTTGAGGTTTAATGCTCTGCATGAGTCTACGCAAACGCGTTCGCTCCGCTTCGCTGGTGATGCGTTGAGAAAGGGAGATCTTATTGGAGAAAGGCACCAACACGATGTACCTTCCCGGAATTGTGATTTCCGAAGTTAGTCGGGGACCTTTGGCTGAGATAGGCTCCTTTGCTACCTGTACAAGAATTTGCTGACTACTTGCTACCTGATCTTTGATTTTGCCTGACTTATCGATGTCGGGTAAATTCTTAAAATCAGAAAGGTCTGCTGACGGCTGTTTTCCGGCAACGATGCGTTTCAGGTACAGTTTCTGGGAGGCAAACTGAGGCCCCAAGTCAAGGTAATGCAAAAACGCGTCGCGTTCGTAGCCTACGTCTACGAAAGCAGCGTTCAAGCTCGGTAAAACCTTACGGACTTTACCAAGATACAAATCACCTACTGCGTATTCCTGGTTCGCTTCATCCCGATGCAGTTCTACGAGAACTTTATCGTGCAGCAAAGCCAGTTCAACACCATCCTTGGTTGAATTTATAACTAGTTCGACGTTCACAAATACACAATTCTAAAGCAACACTCGAACAGAAAAGAGAAGAAAGGAGACCCGCTTTGGGCCTTCCTTATTTATTTCTTCTTCTTGTGTCTGTTCTTACGAAGCCTTTTTTTGCGCTTGTGCGTAGCCATCTTGTGGCGCTTTCTTTTCTTACCGCTTGGCATATAATTGAATATTAATTCGATTCCAATAATGTAATAAACTCATTTACCTTTCCGGTAACCACTGTATCAGGGGCGTACGGTAGGTATTTTTTGTAGTAGGCCAGCGCATTGGCTGTATCTCCTAGTTCCTCGTAGCTTTTGGCTATGAAGAAAAGTCCGTTCACATAGTTACTGTCTAGACCTACACATGTGTTCAGCAGCTTTATTGCCTCATTGTAGCTGCTATCTTCCACCGCCATAATTCCCATCTGCCAGTACGGCTCAGGGTTCTTAGGATTGAGGCGATTGACCGTTTTGAAGCGCTCCAGGGCTTTGTCTCGTTGTCCGGATTCCAAACTGAAATACCCGAGCCAAAGTTGCGCTGTCTCAACAGTGCTGTCACGCTCCACAATAGAACGCAACTGCATAATCCCCTGCATGGCTTGGTCAGATGAACTGCTGTTTTGCACCAGTTGTACCGCTGCTGCCACCTCCCTTTCTATGTCGGAAACGGGCGCCCCCTGTGCTTCAACAGCACTTTGTGGAACGCGAGGCAAAATCATAAAAAGAACGATCAGGCCAATGGCCAAAATCACAAGAATCAGTTTTGCTGATCTTGATTTCATTATTTCACTTTCACTTTCTTCTTCACGCCATCAACGAAAGTTTTCGCTGGTTTGAATGAAGGGATGTTGTGCGCAGGAATTACGATCGTAGTATTTTTCAAAATGTTACGACCCGTTTTCTGAGCGCGTTTCTTAACAATGAAACTGCCAAATCCACGCAAGTACACGTTCTGCCCGTTTTCCAAAGAGCCTTTAATGGTCTTCATAAACGCCTCAACAGCCGTTTGCACGTCTGCCTTCTCGATACCTGTTTTTTCAGCAATCTCGGTCACAATATCTGCCTTCGTCATCTTTTCAAAATTTTCTGGGTTCAAAAAATTGGGCTGCAAAGATAGCTGTATTTGGCTGAAAACTAAAATGCTGTCGATGCTTTTTTAACATTTGCATTCGAAAAGTGTTACACAGCCATGCATCCAACCGCTGAAAATCTGCTGATTTGGTTTCAAAAAAACCAACGTGATCTCCCATGGCGACAAGACAAAAACCCCTATAAAATATGGCTTTCCGAGATCATTCTGCAACAAACTCGCGTTGATCAGGGAACTGCATATTACCTCCGGTTCATTGATGTCTTTCCCAATGTTTTTTCTTTGGCCGAGGCCGATGAAGAGCAAGTTTTAAAGCTTTGGCAAGGACTAGGGTACTATTCCAGGGCTCGAAATCTTCATGCCACAGCGAAAATAATCGCGCATCAATATCAAGGCTCTTTCCCGACCTCGTATGATGAACTTGTTCAACTGAAAGGAATTGGACCATACACCGCTTCCGCCATCGCTTCCATCGCGTTCAACGAAAAAAAAGGGGTTGTCGATGGCAATGTACTTCGTGTTATTTCACGCCTTTTTGATTCTGACTTACCTGTTGACCGTCCGGAAGGACAAAAATGGGTTCAACAAACCATGGATGAACTCATTCCGGATAGCTTCCCGGGAGATTTCAATCAGGCAGTCATGGAACTGGGAGCACTCGTTTGCACGCCAACATCTCCTGCATGCCATCAATGTCCGTTGTTGCTGAATTGCCAAGCACGCCAACGAAACACCCAAACTCAATTACCTGTAAAATTGGGAAAAACGAAAGTTACCGAAGTAGAATGGCGGTATGTGATCTTGATTGCTCAGGGTGAAATCTGTGTGCGGTTGCGTTCAGAAAAAGGCATTTGGAAGGGCCTGTACGACTTCCCGTCTATTGACAGCCATGGGGATATAAACGACGATTTACTTCAAGTGCATTCCTTGGCTAACATCCATCCAAAACACATTAGCGAACTTCCCTCCTTCACTCACCTTCTCTCCCATCGGAAAATAACAGCGCATTCTGTAGTCGTTCACCTCGATACCAAATGCTCCATTCCGCAAGATTGTAAATGGATCTCCATATCTGAATTGCATGCCCTGCCGGTTCCGCGGCTAATTGAAAAAATAATGCGCGAAATGGAGACCCTTTCGATCCTATAACGCCTTTGTTTACAATCCTTTGTACTGTTAAACACACTTGCTCATCCGGATTTTTTCACGGATGGGTCAATCTTTCGTTGTATATTTGCCACACTATGGCCGGAATCAATAAAGTAATATTGCTTGGCAACCTCGGACGGGATCCTGAGGTGCGTTATCTGCAAAACGGAACTGCAGTTTGTTCGTTTTCTCTCGCTACATCCGAAGCTTACACTGACAAGGCTTCAGGAGAGCGCAAGACCGTTACCGAATGGCACAACGTTGTTTTGTG
>JBJOIB010000328.1:0-7987 GCA_046047375.1 Bacteroidota bacterium | reverse complement strand
AAAAACCCTCCAAATGAAAACGCCTTTATTGTTTGATTTCCAAGTAGATAAAACCACGAACACCATCCGCGTTCAGCTCGAATTTGATGCAGGTTTAGACCTTGTATGGCGCGCTTGGACTACCCCCGAGCTTCTTGATCAATGGTGGGCTCCTCTTCCCTATCGCAACCAAACCAAAGAGCTTCACCTCAAGCCGGGCGGATTCTGGCTATACGCCATGATCAGTCCTGAGAATGACGTTCATTGGTGTCGCTTTGATTATGAATCCATCACTCCATTGCATCAGTACGCCGGCAAAGACGCATTTTGCGACGAGCTTGGTCAGGTTACGGCGGCTTTTCCGGGTATGCATTGGACAAACACTTTCAGCGCGAATGCTGGTCGCACCATGGTTCAAATCGTTATCACGCCAGAATCCTTAGAGGCCTTAGAAAAAATCATCGAGATGGGATTCAAAGAAGGCTTCACGATGGGATTGAACCAGTTAGATGAGATGTTGACAAACATGAATCGGGACTAGTGCCCTAATTTAGAAATCGAATCGTTTCTTGAGCTTCAGAAAGGGAGTTTCAAGGAACTTATATGAAATCACGGCTAGCAGACCAACAAGCACACTGTACAAAGCGAGCAAGACAAAACCGTTCAGTTCAATGTGCAAATTTCGGAGGGCGTGGTTTGTTAATTCTGCAATCATGCGATGGTAGATGTACAATCCATAGGAAATGACGCCTATGTATTTCACAAAACCTAGAGAAAGCAATCTTCCTACAGCCCCTGGAATTCCCAGGTACGACATATACACGAGCGTCCCCGCACCTATTCCTGCGAAAATTTCGATAGTAAAATCATGACTGAAAATCATTCCAGCAGCGCAGCCTGCGGCAGATGCCGTTAAAATCAACCAAAGGTTGCGAAAGTCTGACAGTACTTTTGGGACCTGGTCAATGAACAATGCCAGCAGTACGCCAATACCCAGCGTAGAGAAATTACCCCACACCATCAAACGCGTATTGAACTGAGGGGTAAGATGAATGATGACCGGCGATGCCAATACGAGAAGCACAAACAAAATCTGAGCAGTTCTGCGTGGTAAAAAGAGCACAACCCAAGGCAAAAAAAGGTAAAACTGCTCTTCAACGCAAAGCGACCAGATGTGATTCAAGGATGACGATTGGTATCCTTCGGCAATGTAAAGGAAGTTAGCCGTGTAGGTAAAGAAATAAATTCCAGCACCTTCTCTCCAAAGCCAGTAACCCGTAAGAGCGCTTATGGACAGCATGCCAAGTAAAAAAACGTAGTAAGCTGGAAAAAGACGTAAAACACGCTTGACAAAAAATCCCTTTATAATGATCCGCCAAGGAATGCCTTGTTCTTGCTGTCGACGAACAATATTGGTGAGTAGAAATCCTGAGATCACAAAAAAAAGATCCACACCAAATCGCCCGAACTCATGAGCTTCCGACAGGCGGGCATCATGGAGCCAATGTGAGAGCATCACAACGATGACAGAAATGGCACGCAGGCCATCCATCTGCGGTATGTAATTCAAGTGCTTGCTCATCCGGGATGGTGCAAATGTAGCCTTTTCGATCTAAACCGAAGATCTATGTACATCCATTTTACCTTCAACCATTTATCTTCGCTTTATGAAAGTATATGGTTTCACCTTTATCCGGAATGCTGTCAAATACGACTACCCCGTCGTAGAAGCGATACTTTCCATTCTTCCCATCTGTGATTCGGTTATTGTAGCTGTTGGCAACAGCGATGATGGAACCCGTGAGCTTATAGCATCTATTCATCCCACGAAAGTGGTCATTGTAGATACCGTTTGGGACGATTCGCTTCGGGAGGGTGGCCGTGTGCTAGCTGTAGAAACAGACAAGGCCTATGCGGCCATTCCGGACGATGCGGATTGGGCCTTTTACATACAGGGTGATGAGGTGATGCACGAGCGGTATCTTGATCCGTTGCGAAAAGCGATGGAAGAGCATCTTCACAATCCGTTGGTAGATGGGTTGTTGTTCAAGTATGAGCATTTTTATGGGTCGTACGATTACGTGGGAGCATCGAGCAAGTGGTATCGGAACGAAATTCGAGTTATCCGCAAAGATGCCAAAATCTACTCTTTCCGCGATGCACAAGGGTTTCGGAAAGGCGAGAACAAGAAATTAAACGTAAAACCGGCCAATGCCACCATGTATCATTACGGCTGGGTGAAAGATCCTCGGGCCATGCAACTCAAACAAGAGAATTTTCACAAGATGTGGCATGATGATCAATGGGTGGAGCAGCATGTGGTAAAGGCTACCGAGTTTGATTATCACGCAAACGTGCGAAGTTTAAAGCGCTTTGAAGGTAGTCATCCTAAAGTGATGCAAGCCAGGGTTGATCGGGTCAACTGGAAGTTCGATGTGGATGTATCATTCAACCGCGACACTTTTAAAGATAAGGCAAAAGCCTTAGCCTATGCATGGTTTGGATTGGATTTCAACTACAAGAATTACCGTAAAGTATAAACTAAGGAACCAGAACTTCAGCCGTAGCGTACCCTGCAAATATTCCTAATCCACCTTCAATATTCGAATAAATCTGAACGGGCTGGGAAAAAGGATTTCCAGAAGCTTCGTTATACAGTTTCAATGATTTTACGAAATTGAAGTAATCTTCAGACACATGCACCAATTGCGCTCTGATTTCCATACCAGGTCCTGTAACTAAGCGAATATCGATTTCACCTTCTTGCCCATTGAACGCGTCATCAGCGAAGAGACAATCGTCCCAAAAATTGGCATACTCTTCACCAAATTCCGCATTCCCTGAACGCAAGAATTCTGTCTTAGTTTGGAAAGTCAAAATGGAACTAAAATCAAAACCGAAGGCGTAAAACAATAAATGGTAGAAATTATCGTTAGTGGCGGCATCTTGAAACCGAATATCGAACGTTTGAAAATCTCCTTCAAATGGGGGTGGTACATTGTTATAAATTCCCATCCCCACGAAGTTGGGGACATAAGTCGAAGCCTCTACGGTTCCGAGCACGGGATCAGTGCAAACAATGCGGTAAATAGCACCTGCTACTGGTTCGTGTTGTAGTTCGTATCGACCTTCGCCCACATGGCTGAATGTACCGACCGATGTTCCATTTTTGTATAATACGAGTGTCGCATTTGTTACGAATTCGAATGGCTCCGAGCTAATAACCGTTTCAGAACGAGACACTTGAGCGTAAACTACCGGCTCCCCGGCACCGAGGTAGCAATTGAGAACGACATCTTGTTCTGCGAAATCACCTTCAAAGGGTATTTCCTTCTCGCAGGCTGCGAGGATAGTAACAAGAGCTGTGTATAGGAATAACTTTTTCATCAGAATTTGAAAGAATAAGTGATGGCCGGAAGTACCGGGAATAGGCTTATTTGATACAATCCACGCTCTCCAATTTCATTGGTACTGAAATACAAGAAGAAGGGGTTTTGGCGATTGTATGCGTTGTACAATCCGAGGCTCCACGTGCGTTCTCCATATTTGGTAGGTTTGTGGAGGTTAGCCACGATATCCATTCGGTGGTAAGCGGGCATTCGATAATTGTTTCGCTCTTCGAAGTATTCAGCACTGCTGTAAGCTGTGTAGGAGAAACCAGTTGGATCGATGCTTGGAACAGTTGTATAATTGGAGAATCGGGTGGTGGGCAAACTGACAGCGTTTCCTGTGCCGTACACCCACACGAAGCCGATATCGACACGATCGCTGATGTCGTACGTTGCGGCAAGCGAAACATCATGACGACGATCGTAGCGGTAGTAGAATGGTTCTCCGAAATTGAGGTTATCAAATTGGCGCCAGCTCCAACTCAGGGTATATCCAATCCATCCTGTGAGTTTGCCTTTCTTTTTTTCCAATAACACTTCCAGACCGTAAGCCGTTCCATCACCGCTTTCAACAAGGTTTTCCCAATTTGTACTGGAGCCTCTGAAGCTTGCACCATCTTTGTATTCGATCAGGTTTTGCATCCATTTGTAGTAAACTTCAGCACTGATGGCATAACCGTTGGCAACATCGCTGCTAACCCCCAGTGCTACCTGGTCACTAATCTGTGGTTTCACTCGATCCGTTGCAGGAAGCCAAAGATCCGTTGGTAAGCCTATTCCCACATTCGTGAGCAAGTGTAAGAATTGATACATGCGTGAATACGAGGCCTTTATTGAGGTCAGTTCATTGATCAAATAGCGGCCGGATATTCTAGGCTGAAAGCCTTGATACGTCCTTCCCTGAACAAAGAACGAAGCATAATGGACCCCGGGGTTCAGTTTCAAACGATTCCCAATTGTCCAATCATCCTCTACAAAAACATACGCCTCGTTTGCATATACGTCTGACGATCCGAAGGTATTTGCGAATGTATCATTGCCATCTGAAATTTTAATTTCGTTCACCCCTGGGGAAAAAACATGGTAGGTATACCCTGTTCCGAACTTGATATAATGCTTTGTTGAAGGAATAAAATCGAAATCAGCCTTCACCCCATAATCGTGGATTCCCGAGAAATAGTTAAAGACCGAATTTTCATTTTCTTGGAATTGCGGGTTCGTTGAAGAAAACTCGAATCCTGTCAGGAATTGATAACGCGAAAATGTAGCTGTATAATTAGCGAAAAGCTTTGAAGAAAGAATGTTATTCCACCGCAACGCGAGGATCGTATTTCCCCATTGCAAATCTGAGTCAACCGACTCCAAGTAACCATTTCCTGATTCTGTGTACCCGATGTAGGCCCTATCTTTTCCATGATACGCGCTCAGAAAGAGACGATTATTCTCGTTGAGCACATGGTTGACCTTACCATTCAGGTCATAAAAGTAATAGCCTCCTGTTCCGTTTTCGCTCGAAGAAGCGATGATCGGGCGTGCGAGAAAATCAATATACGTTCGTCGTGCTGACACTAGGAACGATGTTTTGTCTTTAATAATGGGTCCTTCAAGCGTCAACTTACTCGATATCAAACCTATGGAACCTTCTCCATGAAAAGATTTCTGATTGCCTTCTTTCATTCGGATATCGATAACAGAACTGGTTCTACCTCCGTAGCGAGCAGGAAATCCACCTTTGATAAGTTCTACATTGCGAATGGCATCTGAGTTAAAAACTGAAAAGAAGCCAAAAAGATGGGAAGCATTGTAAACCGGAACGCCATCGAGGAGAATGAGGTTTTGATCCGGTCCACCGCCACGCACGTATATACCGCTGGCACCTTCTGTGCCCGATTGAACACCTGGAAGTAGTTGTAACGTTTTCATTACATCGCGCTCACCGAGCAGTACAGGCAAGGATTCTACTTTAGCCATATCGAGCGTAAAAGAACTCATTTGCGTCGTTTCCACTTTAGAATCGGACTCCGCTTCGACCACTGCTTCTTCCAATAAAATGGAAGGCACTAAGGCGATATCGAGCCGCATTTCTGGCTCAAGTTTCAGGTCAAAACGACGCATTTGATAGCCGACATAGCTGACCACGAGATGAATGCTATCTGTTCTGAGAGAAAGACTATAAAAACCGTAGATGTTTGTAGCGGTACCCTGCAGCAGCCGAGTATCAAATACCGTTGCACCGATGAGTTCTTCCCCCGTGGAGGCATCTGTTACTTTTCCGCTGAACGTTTTCAAATCTTGCGCATCAAGATATAAGACACTGAGCAACAAGAAGACAACAATTAAAAAGCGCATAGACATGTAAATTCGGTGTAAATATCGGCTAAACAACGATGGTTGAATGGTTGAATTGTGCTTAGGAAGACGCATACTATCTCGAAAAACCGTTTTTCTAGGATTCCTAAAATCAACATTATCCACCTTTAACCGGGCAACATTGGCATTCTTTCAATTGAACGAAGTTAAGGGAAGTCATTTCCACAGGAAAACCCATTGAAATAATTCGAAAAAAATTGTTGAGGCGTATTGCTCACCCTTCCAAAACAGGCAATTCTCGCGGAGTGACTTGCCTCACTGAATGAACAAACAGGTTTACCTAACTTCGCGAAATTATAAATCGATCATCAAAATGGCAGTTGGGAAAATCATATACTTCAGTGGTCCAAATTGCAACGTATGCGATAGTTTGAAGCCAAAAGTTTCAGAGCTTTCGAAGGACGCCTTTCCGCAATTTGAATGGGTAGAGGTAGCATGCGATACAGACCCTGAGGCAGCGGCCAAATACAGTGTTTTCACGGTACCTGTGGTAGTTGTAGAAATAGAAGACAAACAGTATTTGCGTTTTGTGCGGAACTTTTCCATGCTTGATTTTGAGGAAAAAACCCGTCGATTGTACGACATGGTCTGTGAATAGCGGGAAATGTGTATTTTTCGCCTGCTGATTGTATAAAAATCAATTGTTCATGTCCGATACCCATGTCCCCGCCCAAGGAGTGCGCAAGCTTCGCATCGAAGATCAGGCGCCAGATTGCGAGATCTTGATTAATGGTGAACTATTCCGGCTAGAGGATGTTTGTCGGGGCAAGAAAGTTGCGGACATTGGATGTGGGTATGGGGCGAACAGGCCGATAGTTGAGGGTGTTGGCGGCGAGTGGATTGGTGTTGAGCCTTTCGAAGGCGGAGCACACACTGTAACGGCCAGTGCTGAGGATTTGCCTTTTGAAGACAACAGTTTCGATGTTGTCATTATGCATGCCGTATTGGAGCACATCCCTAATGTGGGCGCTGCCTTTTCGGAAGTGGGAAGGATTTTGAAGCCAGGTGGTGTATTTGTTGGATACGTGGCCTTTATGGAGTGTTTTCACGAAATTTCGTACTCTCATTTATCGCACAAAGCGATGGAGCATTACAGTCAAATCAACGGACTAAAATTGGAGAAAATCGCTGGTGGCGGTCGTTTTGGCATTGACTATCACCTATCTGTTCTTTTGTTTCCGATACCATTTCAATGGGCACGTCCGCTTATAGCCTCATGCATTCGCGGGTGGATTTGGTTAAAATCCAAAGCAATGGGAGCTGCTCTTCGTTTGATCCGCAAAACAGGTTCAGAAGAAGCACAGCGACGGTCAAAGCTTTATTATCAAGTGGAGTGTTTACGTCAGTCGAATGGATTTCAATTCATGATTCGCAAACCGTAGAGATTAAATAACACAGATAGGGAAACAAGTGCTTTTCTATTTTTCAAATTCTCATTCATATGTCTAATGCTAGTGGAAGCATCATGACTGTTCCGATCAGCAGGATGAGCACCAGAGAAATCTTTCTAAATGTGTCTTGATTTATTCGGTGCAGAATTTTTTTTCCGATCCATGTTCCGCCCCATCCGATTATTAGAAGGAAGGGCACAAGCACCATGATTTCGCGGGTGAAATACCCGTTGAGGAAATAGACGCCACCTCGACTGAGATCGACCATGAGGTCTATTCCTGCGGAAGTAGCTATGAACGTTGATTTTTCGAGTTGAAATGCGGCCATGGTCAGACCGCGCACAGCACCTCCTGTTCCAACGAAGCCTGCGAGGAATCCGGATGTTCCCCCACCGATTATGGCTGCTATGCGGGATTTGGGAAGAGAGATATTGGGAAACAGGAGGAAGAATAGGCTAAAGAGAATTAGGAAAGCAGCGAGACCGAATTCAAGATAAGTTGCCTCGACCGACGCGCTCAATTTTCCACCAATGATTACCAGGAGCACAGAAGGTAATCCGAGCCACAGTAAAAGGTATTTGTTGACTCCTTTTTTGAAGAGGGTTATTTTACTAATGTTGCTAGCGATATGGAAGAGTGCGGTGAGTCCGAGTACATTTTCGAAGGAGAAGTAGAAGTTGGCAATTGGGACAAAGAATACGGAGGATCCGAATCCGCCTATGGTGCCTATGATTTCGGCAAGGAGTGTAAGGAAGAGGAAGGGGGCGAGGTGGGGGTTCATAGGCTAATATAGGACTTCTTGCCTAAAATCGGGAATTCTCTGTTATCCGCAAAGCCGCCAAGGCGCATGGGGCGTGG
>JBJOIB010000327.1:0-12961 GCA_046047375.1 Bacteroidota bacterium | reverse complement strand
GAAGAGGTGCTTGTCTTTGTGCTCATAACCATTCCTTTGGCGCGTTCATTGGGATATGATAACATTGTTGGCGTGGCTATACCTTTTGTGGGAGCCGGGGTGGGTTTTGCCGGTGCAGCCTTCAATCCTTTTACTGTAGGTATTGCGCAGCAATTGGCTGATGTTGAGATGTTTAGTGGTTTTATTTACCGTACCATCGTATGGGCGTTTTTCACCGTGGTGGCCATTGCATTTGTGATGACTTATGCCAATAAACTGGCGAAAAAGCCCGAATTGCGTTTTTTGGCGGAGGGAGAAAAGCATGATTTGCCAGAAAGCGTGGAGCTAACAGGTGCGAGAATAGCTGTTCTTGTGGCTTTTTTTCTTTCGTTGGTTGCCATCATGATGGGGGCGCTTTACCTGGATTGGTATATAGGTGAGATTTCGGCGCTTTTCATAGTACTCGGAATTGTTTCAGCTGTGTTGGTGCGCATGTCTGTTAATGATGCCGTGAAAGGCTTTTACCAAGGAGCCAAAGACTTGCTACCTGCGGCACTGATCATCGGAATGTCGAAGAGTATTTTGGTGGTTGCTGAAGATGGGAAAATCATCGATACCATTTTATATGGACTATCAGGTGCAGTGGGTGATTTACCTGGCGTGGTGGCCGTTCAGGTAATGTTTTTTGTGCAGTTTGCCATCAACTTCTTTATACCCTCAGGTTCTGGACAAGCGGCGATAACGATTCCGATTATGGCGCCTTTGGCGGATTTGCTCGGAATTACGCGACAGACGGCGATTTTGGCCTATCAGTTCGGAGATGGCCTGTGCAACTTGGTGATTCCAACCAGTGGTGTTACCATGGGTATTCTGGCGATCGGAGGCATTCCTTTCAGTCGCTGGATCAAATGGGTTTGGAAGCTTATGCTTATGCTGGTTGTTTTGGCAATGGTATTCCTTGCGTTGCCTGAAACCTTGTTCGTTTGGAACTGATTACGTTCGCTTTTTTACGAAAAATTCTTTCAGCAAAGTAGAGCACTCCTCTTCCAGAATACCTGATGTGACGCTGGTTTTAGGGTGAAGCACATGATCGTGCTTGAGCTGATCTTGCAACCGTTGAAATCCTCTTTTTAGGTCAGAAGCTCCGTAAACAACGCGTCCAATACGCGTCCAGAATGCCGCTCCTGCACACATCGGACAAGGTTCGAGGGTTACATACAGGGTGCATTGGTCAAGGTACTTGCCTCCCAAATATTCAGTAGCTGCGGTAAATGCCTGCATCTCAGCATGAGCGGTAAAATCATGCAAGCGCTCCGTTAAATTATGTCCACGACCTATAATCGTGCCTTTGCATACCACTACCGCACCCACAGGAATCTCGTCTGCCGCAGCAGCAAGACGCGCTTCATGGAGCGCTTGTCTCATAAAATGTTCGTCGTCGAGGGGCTTAAGCATGGCGCGAAGATAGTAATAGTAGAGTCATCCCGCACGTGCGGGACATCGGGACTCAAGGGTGAGAGAATGAGAATGGGAATAAGAAAGAGAAAGAGAAAGAGAATGAGAATTTAAAGCCCCGCGTGTGCGGGGCTTTAAATTATTGTCCAACCTCTGCGAGTCTCACCACCAAGCCATCTAAATCATCGGCTAAGTGGATCTGACATCCCAAACGGCTATTGTTTTTTACAAAGAAAGCTTGATCGAGCATATTCTCCTCGTCTTCACTCTTTTCATGAAGGGTGTGGTTTGACTCAATGTACATGTGGCATGTAGCACACATAGCCATGCCGCCACAGGTGCCTTCAACAGGCAACTCGTAGCTTTTGCAAAGCTCCATCATGTTCATATTCATATCGGTAGGAGCATCTAACTCATGCGGTGCTCCTTGTCTGTCGATCACCGTTACTTTGATCATTCCCATCGCGCGGTAGCGTTAAAATTAAAAACCTTCAACACCGTTTACAGTGGTGTATTTCAAAACGTAATTTTTATCCGGGTAAATTCGCTTGAACGCCGACTGCACCATCAACGTTGCCTCGTGAAATCCGCACAATATTAACTTCAATTTACCGGGGTAGTTATTGATGTCGCCAATGGCGTAAATACCCGGTACGTTGGTGCTATAATCGAATGTGTTTACGTCGATGGAGTTTTTAGAAATGTCTAAGCCCCATTCTGCCAATGGACCGAGTTTAGGCGATAACCCGAAAAGGGGAACCCAGTGGTCGCAAGGAATGATGATCTCACCCTTGGTGTCGTGCGTAACCACTACCTGTTCAACGTTTCCATTTCCATTGATACCGGTTACTTCTGCGTCTGTAATCAGGTTGATTTTACCTGAAGCGGCCATGTCCATAACCTTCTGAACACTATCTAGGTGTCCACGGAAGGAGTTACGACGGTGAATCAAGGTTACTTCACTCGCTACATCTGCCAGGTATATAGTCCAGTCGAGGGCGGAATCTCCACCACCACTGATGACTACACGTTTTTTGCTGTAAAAATTCGGATCGCGAATGATGTATTCTACCCCTTTATCTTCGTAATCAGCCAAATTCCCGATAGGTGGTTTGCGGGGCTCAAAGCTACCAAGTCCGGCAGCGATAGCAATTACAGGTGCTTTGTGTTTTGTGCCGCGATTGGTTGTAACGATGAACATACCATCTTCCGTTTTTTCAAACGATTCAGCACGTTCACCCAATGTGAACCCCGGTTTAAACGGAGCAGCCTGCTTCATGAGGTTGTCTACCAATTCACCTGCTAGTACCTCCGGATAAGCCGGAATGTCATAGATAGGTTTTTTAGGGTAGATTTCAGCGCATTGTCCGCCAGGCTGTGGCAGCGCGTCAATCAAATGACAGCGCAATTTCAATAATCCTGCTTCGAAAACGGTGAACAGACCAACCGGGCCGGCACCGATAATCAGGATATCTGTTTCGATCATTCCTGCTAAATTTGGGCAAAAGTACTTAAAAAAGAACGAAGAAAAGGGTGATGTCTGTCACCTCCTTACCTGAAACAAGATCAGGGTTGTTTTGTTCTACTTTACACCATTTGTTTCAGGTGATTCAAAGCAACCACCTCGCGAATCCCAGGTGCAGCATTTTTAATTGCTTCTTCTACCCCGGCCTTCATGGTCATGAAACTCATATTGCACGTGGAACAAGCACCATGTAGCTCTACTACGGCGCGCAGGTCTTCGGTCACTTCCACCAGTGAAATATCGCCGCCATCCGCTTTCAAATAGGGGCGAATTTCATCGAGGGCCTGATTGATTCGTGATTCCAAGTCGCTCATTGTGGTAATTCTTTATGCTAGAGGTTTTTGCGCACTTGCTTGTGCGTTAACTTCTACAACAAAGTTATCGATTATCTTCATAAATGCCGCGGATGCCTCTGTGCCATCTTGCAAAACGGCCGGACGACCAACATCGCCAGCTTCGCGGATGCTCTGTATAATGGGAAGCTCTCCCAAGAAAGGCACGCCCAGCTTTTGTGCGAGCTGACGAGCTCCATCTTGTCCGAAGATGTAGTATTTTTTTTCAGGTAGATCGGGTGGGGTAAAGTACGACATGTTTTCAATCAGCCCCATGACTGGCACGTTGATGCTATCGAGGCGGAACATGCCCACTCCTTTATGCGCATCGGCCAAGGCTACATCTTGAGGTGTTGAGACGACCACAGCGCCACTCAACGGAATTTGTTGGACCAGCGATAAGTGGATGTCCCCTGTTCCCGGAGGTAGGTCAACAATCATATAATCCAGTTCACCCCAGTAAGCGTCGTTGAAGAGCTGGCTGAGGGCTTTCGAAGCCATAGCACCGCGCCAAACAATGGCTTGACCTTCATCGGCGAAAAAGCCTATAGAAAGCACCTTCACGCCGTAGTTTTCAACCGGCTCAATGTATTGCTTTCCGTTTATTTCTATCGACCGTGGCTTTTCCTGGCGCAGATCGAACATGATGGGCGCACTTGGTCCATAAATATCAGCATCTACCAAACCTACTTTGAATCCGCGCAACGCCAGCCCTGCAGCGAGGTTTGAGGCCACGGTAGACTTTCCTACTCCGCCTTTGCCCGAGGCTACAGCCACGATGTGTTTCACACCGGGAAGAACGCGACGGGTATCAGCGGTTTGTTCCTGTTTTTCGAGCGCTACCGCGCGAACATCAACGGTTACCTCACCGAGAATGCGTTGCAAGGTGAATACGCAAGCTTCTTCCATGCGCTTTCTGCTGTGCATGGCCGGATTGCTCACCTTCACTTTAAACGCAATGTTGTTCCCTTGAATGGTGAGTTCTTCAACAAAGTTGAGGGTAACAATATCTTTTTTGAGATCAGGCTCTATGACATTGCTCAATGCCGTCAATACAGCTTCTCGGGTAATTGGTTCCATGTTCGTTTATTTCAGAAGGGATGCGGGATCCCAAAAATGTGCTTCAAAGTTAACAATGCGGTGGTCTTCAACTTCAATGCCTTCCATTTCAAGCAGTTCTTGCATGCTGTGCGGTGGAGGAAAATGCAGTCGTCCACTCAAAGCCCCGGTGCGATTGACCACGCGATGCGCCGGAACAGCAGGGTGAACCCCAAAAGAGCTATTCATAGCCCAGCCAACCATCCGCGCTGATCGCGCGCTCCCTAAAAACGTAGCTATTGCTCCATACGACGTTACTTTTCCGCGTGGAATGAGGCGAACTACCTCGTACACATCTTCGAAAAAGTTGCCGCTTTTCATCAGAGTCGGAATTTTAGAAAGTGAATCTTACACCCTTCGCTTAACCACTTTTTTTCGTAAAATGTTTGGATGTTTAACACATCTTTCATCTCTTCATCCACGCGGTGAATCAACTCCCCATAAACATCCGCACTGTCGAGAATAACATCAAGTTTTTGATTGTCAACGACTTCCTTGCTAAACTCGTACAGAAGAGGGCTATCCGTTTTTAGATTCACAATGGAGCCCGCAGGCATAATTTGCCGATAGCGATCTAAAAAAGGTGCTGAGGTCAGGCGCTTGGAGCCCTTTTCATCTTTGGGTTGCGGATCAGAAAAGGTCAGCCAAATTTCGGCTACTTCTTCAGGTGCAAAAAACTGCGGAATAAATTCAATGCGGGTGCGCAGAAAAGCAACATTTTTAAGGCCGTCATTCTTAGAAATCTTCGCCCCGCGCCAAAAGCGATGTCCTTTGATATCCACACCAATGAAGTTGCGTTCCGGATACCTTCTGGCCAGCTCAACGGTATATTCACCTTTCCCGCAGCCCAATTCAAGGGTAATCGGGTTGTTGTTACCAAATACCTCCTGATGCCACGTGCCTTTCATGAAATCTTTACCTTCAGCTATTCCACCCAAAGGCGGTTCGAAAACGTGCTCGAAGGTGGCGTTTTCTTGCCATTTCTTTAACTTTCCTTTACCCATCGTTTATATGAAGTGTGCAAATTTAGCTTTATTTTGACGAGATGAAGGTGCTTTACGGAATTCTGGATTGGGGATTGGGGCATGCTACGCGCAGTGTTCCAATTATCGAGTGTCTTCGCGCACACGGCGCGGATGTAAAAGTGGCTACCAGGGGAACAGCGCTGCGTTGGATGCAATCGCGGTTTCCTGAACTTGAGGTCATCGAAAAGCCGGGTAGGGTTATCACCTATGCCGAGCGTTTCAATACGGTTAAAATCGCCGCGCAGATGCCCGGTTTTGCTGCATCTCTTAAGGAAGAAACAGCTTTTGTGGCTGAACAGCACCGCTTGCATGGATTTGATCTTATTGTGAGTGACAACTGCTATGGATTCTATCATCCGGGTGTTAAGTCTGTGTTAATCACGCACCAACTGCAAGTAGATCTGCCTGGCGGGTTGAGTCAACTTTTCCGAACAACGGTGAAGACATGGATCAAACCGTTCGATAGGTTGTGGATCCCTGATGCACCGGAGCATCCATACAGTGGTAAATTGGCCAAACTACCTAAAGGTATTGTAGCAGATTATTTGGGTGCCATATCTCATTTGCCTGCACCTGTGGCAGCAGATATTCCATTGGTTGGCATGGTGTCAGGCCCTGAACCGCATCGCACGTTGATGGAACATGCCTTGGTGCAACTGTTCCGCAAAGATGGACGACAAGCTGTGGTCATCGCCGGGGATCCCGGACGTAGTGAAAGCGTGATCGACAATGTAACGGTAAAACCTAATCCGTCGGCTCAAGAGCTTTGCAACCTTCTGAAAGGTGCGCAAACATTGGTTTGTAGGTCGGGCTATAGCTCTCTTATGGACCTGGCTGTACTCGGAAAAAGAGCCATTTTGGTACCAACACCTGGACAACCGGAGCAAACCTACCTCGCGAGGCTCTGGCATGAAACCTTTGGATACGGCATGATGACTCAGTCGGAATTAGAAAACGCCTCTTCATTGCCTTCCATGACAGGACTAGCCCCAACCTATAAAGGAGATTTGCTGAAAGCTGCCGTTTCCCGCGTGATGATTTCTTCTGGCGTAGAAGCGTCTTAAAGGAGAGCCTGGTTAGCGGCCGAATTAAAAGTTAAAGCGGAATCCCACGCGCATACCTGCCGCCGTAAACGAAGAATTTGGATCGGTTGGCCTGTCGGTAGCATAGCTGTGAGAGAGAATAAAATGCTTCACCAAGGCCAATTCGAGCATAAATGAGTGTTTGTTGGGAAGAATAAATCCGAAACCGTGACCCAGGCTGAGAGAAAGTCCGCTCATGCTCACGTTGATGGATTCATAAGCTGGATACTGCCACGTGTTTTCATCGATGAATAATGTATCGTTCAGGTTGTATTGCACGTCATTCGTAACCGAAAAAAAGCGCAGTTCTATGGGTATGTAGGTGGCTAAATTTCGCTTGGCTGCGTCGTATTGATAGGCATAGCGCGCTCCACCGGTAAAGTATTTTGTGCCGTAGGTTGAAACAGGAAGTTCAATAGACGCCCCTAGGAAATGCTGTCGTCCGAAATATTTTCCGGCTCCAAGCTCAAGACAAATGGGTAAATCAGTGGTTCCTCCGCCGCTGAGATAGGTCTCATCCTCCTGAAAGGACTCGTTGTAGTTGATAAATGCTGCAGAAATGCCTGCACTGAATTCCCAACCACCGGTTTTTCGTTCTTTGAGTCGCGCCAGTCGGTCTTTTTGGCGCTTTGTCTTGGTTTTGAATTGCTGATCTTCCAAGTAATAGTTGTACTCTTCTCGTGAAAGTGAAAAAACACGACCAATACGGTCTTTGATGACCAGTCCACCGGTAGCCCCATCGTGCGAAATGATCTCACCCATGATGCTGCCGCCCTTTTTCAGGTAAACAATGTCGTAATACTCGTAATCGGTGCTGTCTGTTTGCGATGCGGCCGTGTATGAAACAAAAGTCAAGCAAATGATCAGCAATACATGCAGGGTGTTGTTGAGAAGAGGTCGCATAATCAAACGGTGCGTTATAGGTTATTTGGTTGTCGTTGTTGTTGTTGCCTCGGGCAATGATGCTGCAAAATAAAACTTCTTTCGCAGCATTGAATATTTTTTTGTTGATTCGAACGTTTTCAATTAGCACATTCAAAATTTCAAACTACAATGAACAGAATAGAGCGTATAGTAGCCATAACCGCGATAGTTGGTTTTTGCATGAAGCTGTTTCATGTGCCATTGGGCAGCATAGTGTTTGTTTTATCCACCATGATATTGACGTTGCTGTACCAGTATTTCAGTTTCGCTTTGCTTCATGGAATACGCCTGCGCGACATCACCAAGAAGGGGCAATTTGCGGAGGTACCGAAACTACAGGTTGCAGGAGCTGTGCTGATAGGCATAGCTTTATCGGTGGGTATCATAGGTGTTGTGTTCAAAATGCAGTCGTGGCCGTCAGCACATTTTCTGTTAATAGTAGGAACAATAATCCTTGTTTTCGCCTTTGCGTTGTCGTTTTTCTATTGGATGCAATCGAGGCAGGCTTTTTTCAAGCGAACCATGTGGCGTGTAGGCATTGTTGGTGCACTGACCCTCGGCTTACTGCTTTATCCGCGCAAAGAATGGATATCCTTGCGATACAGTGATTACCCTGAATATGTAAAAGCGGCGCACTATGCCTTGGACCACCCGTCAGACACCTTGGCGTTGCAGAATATGCTCCGCGAGCGGGAATTGATGTATGCAGGTCAGAGAGGGGGGGAGAGCACGCCTAGATAATTCCGCGAAAAGAAATTTGGGACTTTAAAGCACTTGATTGCGTCTACATTCAGACCAGAAGTGCATTTTGAAGTTTTCCGCTTTCGATCACTTTGTGCACGTGCGGCAGTGTGCGCGCGGCAGTTACCATTTCGAGGTGTCCTGCATGATGGCAATCGGTCCCAATAAAATCTACCCACCCACGATCAATGAGTGTTTCAGCCGCTTTTTGCACATCGGGCGAGTAAGCCCCTGTAAGTGAGTTGATGTTGACTTGTATCAGCACATCCCGATCGATAAGGTCTTTTATTTTATTCAATTCCTTGTGCCAGTATCCATAGCGTTCAGCATGGGCTAAAACGGGTCTATACCCGCCCATTTGTAGTTTAAACAGCACGGATTTCAGCATGTTGGGCTCCCCCATGAAGGGCAATTCAAACAATACATGCTTTTTTCCGAAGGTGAGAAGATCGTTCTTTTCGATCAGGCTGTCGAAGTGTTCATCCAGAAAGTATTCCGCCGCTGCTTCTACTTGTACCTTCAATCCCGCCGCTGCGGCAGCGGCCTGAACGCGTTCCAAACCACTGCGTATAATGGTAGAGTCGTTCCGGTAATAGTCAACCATGATATGCGGCGTGGTAATGACTTTCCGGTAGCCCAATTCTTCAAATCGCTGCAAAAGGGCCAGAGTGGCCTCCATGGTAGGTGATCCATCATCGATGCCCGGAATGAGATGCGAATGCATGTCTACCGCCACACGCGCGAGGTCTACGGGAGGCAGTGATTTTTTTTTAGCAAACAATTTGGAGAGCACCGACATGAAAGCGAAAGTACGCAATACCTGCTTAAGAGTAATGCTTTTTGTAGTATTCCTGATAACTTCCGCTCGTTACATGGTTCAACCATTCGGTATTTTCGAGGTACCAATCGATGGTCAGACCCAATCCTTGTTCAAAGGTAACCGTTGGTTCCCATCCCAGTTCTGTGCGAAGGTGATTGGCATCTATGGCATACCGGTGGTCGTGGCCTGCGCGATCTTTCACAAAGGTGATTAGCTTTTGCGAGGTGCCTTTTGGATTTCCAAGGCGTTCATCAACTGCATCACAGAGGAATTTCACCAGGTCGATGTTTTTCCACTCGTTACCGCCACCAATGCAATAGGTTTCGCCCAACTTTCCATGATGATAGATACGGTCAATGGCCTCCACGTGGTCAACAACCCAGAGCCAATCGCGCACGTTAGCGCCTTCTCCGTAAACAGGCAAAGGCTTTTGGGTGGTGATGTTGCGGATCATCAGTGGGATGAGCTTCTCTGGAAATTGGTGGCTTCCATAGTTGTTGGAGCAATTGGAAAGCACTACGGGCAGGCCATAGGTGTGGTGGTAAGCACGAACCAAGTGATCTGCGCCTGCTTTGGAGGCAGAGTAAGGGCTGCGGGGATCGTAGGCAGAGCTTTCGGTGAAGAACCCTTCGTCGGTGAGTGAGCCGAAAACCTCGTCGGTCGATATTTGGTAGAACCGTCCGCCATCCGCGCGGAAAGCGCGAAAAGCATTCAGTAATACTCCAGTTCCGAGCACATTCGTTTTAACAAACGCCATCGGATCGGAAATGGAGCGGTCGACATGGCTTTCAGCAGCGAGATGAAACACTCCACTCACCTGGTATTCCCGAAACAGCGCGTTCATGTGATCTGCATCGCAAATATCTCCTTTCACAAAGCGGTAGTTGGGTGCGTTTTCTACATCTCGCAGGTTTTCAAGATTACCGGCATAGCTCAGCACATCCACGTTCACAATCAATGTGTCGGGGTATTTGTTCACCAGCAGACGTACCAAATGGGAACCGATAAAACCGGCGCCACCGGTCACGAGCAGAGTGCGGGTGAAATCAGCAGGCATGGTTACAAGCTCCAGTAAACGAGGTCTTTGATATGACGGCGGTACAGTCCTTTGATATCTACCAACACCCCTTTGTCGTCTTTCATGTAGCTCTTGAAGTCAGCCTCTGTAAAATGAGCATATTCTCGGTGGTTAACAGCTACAATCACAGCATCGTATGACGCTTTTGGCGCTTCAGGCAAGAGGGTGATGTCGTATTCTTCGCGCACTTCTTCTGGATCAGCATGGGGGTCAATCACATCCACGTGAACAGAGAAAGAGGTAAGTTCATTGATAACATCGATCACCTTGGAGTTGCGGATGTCGCTCACATTTTCTTTAAAGGTAGCGCCCATCACAAGAACGCGAGCATCAAGGATGTTTTTCCCTTGATCAAGAATGCGCTTAACAGTTTGTTTTCCAACGTAGAATCCCATGCTGTCGTTCACATAGCGCCCTGAGTTGATAACCCTTGCGTGGTAGCCCAGTTTGCGCGCTTTGTGCGTAAGGTAGTAAGGATCCACACCGATGCAGTGTCCGCCCACCAATCCTGGTGTGAAGTTCAAGAAGTTCCATTTGGTGCGGGCACATTCCAACACATCGTAGGTATTGATGCCTACGCGGTTTAGGATGATTGACAACTCATTGATGAGAGCAATGTTAACGTCGCGCTGGGTGTTTTCGATGATTTTGCTTGCCTCGGCGGTTTTGATGCTCGCCGCGCGGTGTACCCCTGCGTCGATTACCAGTTCATACACTTTGGCAATTTCTTCGAGGCTTTCTGCATCACATCCAGCAACTACTTTCACAATGGTGCGGATGGTATGCTCTTTATCGCCTGGGTTGATGCGCTCGGGAGAATAACCGATTTTGAAATCAGTTGTTGTTTTCAGGCCTGACAATTCTTCGAGAACAGGCGCGCAATCATCCTCGGTGCAACCGGGATACACAGTAGATTCGTACACCACATAGTCACCTTTTTTCAAGGCTTTGCCCACGCTGCGTGAAGCTGAGAGCACAGGGCCTAGGTCAGGCTGGTTGCTGGCGTTGATAGGCGTAGGAACGGCAATCACGAAGAACTGGGCTTCCTTCAAGTCGTCAGGGTTGGCAGTAAACGTGATATCACAACCTTCGAAAGCGCTTGAACTCAATTCGTTTGAAGGGTCGATGTTTTGTTGCATCAACGCCACGCGTTTCGGGTTAATATCAAACCCAATCACCTTAATGGAGCGGGCAAATTCCAATGCGATGGGCAATCCAACGTACCCGAGGCCCACAACGGCCATTTTCGCTTCTTTGTTACGCAGTTTCTCGTAGATCATCGTTATATACTTGATGCAAGTTTATGCACTTTTCCGTTTTCAAGGCGATATTTTTCTTTGCTTTCCGGACATACCGCCAGTCCGTTTGAGTCGAATTCCAATCGATGCCCAAATTCGCTCATCCAGCCCAGTTGTCGGGCAGGATTTCCAACCAACAGGGCGTAGGGAGGAACATTTTTCGTTACCACGGCTCCTGCGCCGATGAAGGCAAACTCACCAATGTCGTGTCCGCACACAATGGTTGCATTAGCGCCAATGCTCGCTCCGCGTTTAACCGTGGTTCGGGCATATTCACCGCGTCGGTTAACGGCGCTGCGTGGATTGGTAACGTTGGTGAACACACAGGAAGGTCCCAAGAATACATCGTCTTCACAGGTTACACCGGTGTAGATAGAAACGTTGTTCTGCACCTTGACGTTGTTGCCAAGCACAACCTCGGGTGAGATAACAACATTTTGACCGATGTTGCATCGTTCACCGAGCACCGCACCGGGCATGATGTGTGAGAAGTGCCAAATTTTAGTGCCTTCTCCAATGGTGCATCCCTCATCGATGACCGCCGTTTCGTGTGCAAAGTAGCTCATTAAACTTTATTGAACTTATCGAATGACTTGTGTTCGCTTTTGTAAAGTTCGTCGGGCGAGAGTGATTTAAAATACGCGTAGGTAATTTTCAAACCCTCTGCGCGCGACACTTTTGGTTCCCATCCCAAGATTGCACGAGCCCTTGTGATGTCGGGCTGACGTTGTTTCGGGTCATCTGTTGGCAAAGGCTGGTAGATGACTTTTTGGGTGGTGTTGGTCAGTTTGATGATTTCCTCAGCAAATTCGCCGATCGTGATTTCATCCGGGTTACCGATGTTCACAGGCTCGGTGTAGTCAGACATCAGCAATCGGTAAATGCCGTCAACCAAGTCGTCTACGTAGCAAAAGCTGCGGGTTTGACTACCATCGCCGAATACAGTCAAATCTTCCCCACGAAGGGCTTGGCCTATAAATGCCGGTAATACACGTCCGTCGTTCAGACGCATACGTGGGCCGTAGGTGTTGAAAATACGCGCAATGCGTGTTTCTACGCCGTGAAAAGTGTGGTATGCCATGGTGATGGCTTCCTGAAAGCGTTTGGCCTCATCGTACACCCCACGCGGTCCTACTGGATTCACATTTCCCCAGTAATCTTCTGTTTGTGGATGCACGAGTGGATCTCCATATACTTCTGACGTTGAAGCGATGAGAACGCGGGCACCTTTTTGACGCGCCAACCCAAGGCAATTGTGAATTCCGAGCGATCCTACCTTGAGGGTTTGAATCGGGATTTTAAGATAGTCAATAGGGCTAGCCGGAGATGCGAAGTGCAGAATGTAGTGCAGCTCACCGGGCACGTGCACGTACTTCGTAACATCGTGGTGATGAAACTCGAAGTGTTCATGCGGCATCAGGTGCTCGATGTTTTTCATGTCGCCCGTGATGAGGTTATCCATGCCAATAACATGGTACCCTTTGGCGAGGAAATAGTCGCACAGGTGTGAGCCGAGGAAACCGGCAGCGCCGGTGATGAGAACGCGTTTCATAGAGATCATTTTTCGTGGCTGTGAATGGTCTCTCTCCCCACGCTCTTGTAAT
>JBJOIB010000326.1:0-4881 GCA_046047375.1 Bacteroidota bacterium | reverse complement strand
ACAGATAAATGATATGGACAAATCGCCCATGTACGAATGTTCGAAGTTGATGTAAAAATGTTCTATCTGATTGACATCCGTGATAATAGCCCCGGGAACAAAATCAGAAAACACCAACTGATGCTCGAAGCAGGTTGATTGATCGTCAGGAACGAATTGCGGTTGGCCGAAATCCGCAGTGGGCGTGCTGCTCCAGGTTGTACCTGTTGCACTTCCATCGAGCGTTACTGGGGTGTTAATGCAAACGTTTGATTCGGAAGTGGTTAAGTTGATTTCGGGCTGCGTGCTAACATAAACGAGTAGGTCTATACTGTTCGCGCTGGTGCATCCTTGGTCATCTGTAACAGATAAATTAACTCGGTATGCACCTCCTTCGGAGTAGGCGTGAGTGACCATTGGCCAGTCGTTGGAACTGGTGCCATCACCGAAGGACCATGTAGCATTTTGAAAAGAGCGTCCGGGACCGAAAGTGGTAGGAAACGCATTGAAAGAAATGGGTTCGTTTTGACACACTTCGAGTGGTGCCGATGGATCGGTAATGGCAAACGCCCATGGTTTTACGCACGGTTGTTCACATGAAATGGCTGCTCCAAAATTTCCATTTATTCCATCTGTGTCAGAAGTGAATTCGAGGGTCAAACACCCATCACCGTTGGTGGATGTAATGTCTACTCCTTGCAGTTGAAAGGCAGTGTAACTTCCTAGGAGCGGTGCTGATGTATTGTTACCGTCGTAAATCTTAAGGGTATCACCACTTCCTAAGCTGAAAACGGTGAAGTATAAGTTAACCAGCGCATCAGCAGATCCGTCATGGCAAATGGTTGTTGCAAAGTTCTCCCCGTCGCTGTAAGAAGAAGCGCTGTAGCCGGTGTCTACAATGAAGGCGCCACAGTCTGATATGTTGCCTTCGGCGATGGAATATTCTTGAGAGTAGCCGGTAAACGGAACAACACCAAAGATCAAAGCGAAGCGAATAATCTGTTTCATTTCGATTTGGTTTGAAGTTCATATCGTGCGAATAGTTTTCTCAGATATGCTTCGTTGTAAACGATGAGCACTTGTCCTGAATCTCCAATTCGATAATGGTGATGGCTCAAGCCCGGACAAAGCTGATGTTCACACAAGGCCGGTTGTTCCGTGTTGAAGTCGGCAACAAGTGAGTAGATGTCTGGCACCTGAAGGGCTTTCTCGGTAGCCTCTGCAACTACGTATCCGTGCGCTTGGAAGAATGCATTCAGTTCGGGGTTTTCGGGGAAGCAGGTACACGAGGATGTGTCGTGAATAGACTCTTGTCCAGACACCCAAAGATGGCTGAGCAGCAGAAATGTAAGAATAGGACGCATGGTTTAATCTATTTACCGATGCTTTTTACCCTGTGCGTCTTGTCTGGTTTGTCCATTCTGCGCCAAACTACCTGTCAGTTGA
This sequence comes from Bacteroidota bacterium, assembly GCA_046047375.1. Taxonomy (GTDB): domain Bacteria; phylum Bacteroidota; class Bacteroidia; order Flavobacteriales_D; family Sanyastnellaceae; genus RI-182. The sequence goes on along the minus strand of JBJOIB010000326.1, from coordinate 3,456 downwards.
TCTTCGTAGCCAATGCAAGTAGTTTCCTACATCATACTTATATAGGGTTGTGATTTGTAGTGTATATAAAAATCGAATGAGGGGGTATCAGAAAAAGGGGGTTGAAATGGTAAAAATTAGTTTTTATCTCAGTTGGGTATAAAAATTAGGGGGGTGTTGAGAAAAATTATCAAATATGTTTTTTTGGACTACGGAGTCTGCTTATTTTTGCACTCAAAATCAAACACATGCCAACAATTCGCAGTAAAGCAATGCAGGATGTGGCTCATCGCAAGCCGATGCCACAGACGCCTCCGTCAACACGGATCTCAGATTATTACGGTGTGAACGTATTCAGTCAGCACGTGATGCGTGAGTACCTAACAGATGAGGCTTACCAGCAAGTCATGGATGCCATCAATCTTGGAGCTCGCATTGATCGCAGAATTGCTGACCAGATTGCTTCTTCGATGAAGGATTGGGCTATTTCACGTGGGGCTACGCACTATACTCACTGGTTTCAACCTTTGACAGGAGCTACCGCTGAAAAGCATGATTCGTTCATTCAGCCTACAGGTGATGGTCGCGCCATTGAGAAATTTGATGGAACATTGTTGGTTCAGCAAGAGCCTGATGCGTCTTCATTTCCAAACGGAGGTATTCGCAACACGTTTGAAGCCCGTGGATACACCTTGTGGGATCCAGGATCACCAGCATTCGTAATAGGTAATACCCTGTGCATACCTACCATCTTTATTGCGTACACCGGACATGCGCTCGACTACAAAATGCCGCTATTGAAAGCATTGAGTGCAGTTGATAAGGCAGCTACAGATGTTTGTCAGTACTTTGATAAGGATGTTACAAAAGTAAATGCCACCCTGGGCTGGGAGCAAGAGTATTTCCTGATCGACAAAGCACTTTTCAATGCTCGTCCTGACATCGCTATGACAGGTCGCGCCTTGTTCGGGCACAATCCGGCCAAAGGTCAACAGCTCGATGACCACTATTTCGGATCCATCCCTGAGCGCATCATGGCGTTCATGAAGGAGTTTGAGCTTGAATCTCACAAATTGGGAATTCCAGTTACTACTCGCCACAACGAGGTAGCTCCAAACCAGTTTGAAGTAGCTCCGATATTTGAAGAAGCGAACTTGGCCAACGACCACAACCAATTGTTGATGGATATCCTCGATAAGGTGGCGAAGAAGCACGAATTCCGTGTATTGCTGCATGAGAAGCCATTTGCAGGCGTTAATGGTTCAGGAAAGCACAACAACTGGTCGCTTGGAACAAACACCGGTGTGAACCTCTTCAAACCGGGCAAAAACCCGAAGAGCAACATGCGCTTCCTGACTTTCTTCGTGAATACCATCATGGCCATTCATAAGAATGCCGATATTCTTCGTGCAAGCATCGCAGGAGCCGGAAATGATCACCGTCTAGGTGCTAATGAAGCCCCTCCGGCCATCATATCGGTGTTTATTGGGTCCCAGTTGTCGAATGTCCTCGATGACCTCGAAAAAAACATCAAAGCAGGAAAGCTAACGCCGGCTGACAAAACAGCGCTCAAATTGGAGATTGGCCGCATTCCTGAGGTGCTTTTCGACAACACAGACCGCAACAGAACATCGCCTTTTGCCTTCACAGGAAATAAGTTCGAATTCCGTGCAGTAGGTTCTTCAGCCAACTGCGCTAACGCAATGATCGCCCTCAACACCATCATGGCTGAGCAACTCATTGAGTTTAAGAAGAAGGTAGATGCCCGTATTAAAAAGGGACAGAAAAAAGACGATGCAATCTTGAGTGAATTGCAAGTGATGATCAAGGAATCACGCCCTATTCGCTTCGAAGGAAACGGTTACTCAGAGGAATGGGTGAAAGAAGCGAAAAAACGCGGTCTCTCCAATCTAATTGACACGCCGGCAGCTTTGAAGGTTTGGAAAGACAAGAAAGTACAGCAGATTTTTAAAGATATGAATGTGCTTGATCCTGAGGAAATGCATGCGCGTTTAGAAGTGGAGTTTGAGAACTACATCCTTCGCCGTCAAATCGAAGCGCGTGTTTGTGCTGACTTGGCTCAAAACCATATCATCCCTACGGCTGTAAATTACCAAACACGCTTGGTGGAGAACGTACGTGGATTGAAAGAAATTCTTCCTGCCGCTGAGTTTAAAACAGCTACTGTAACGCAAATGAAACTCATAAAAGAGATTTCTGAGCACTTGGCTGAAATCAAGAACAAGGTGGATGAATTGCTGGAAAAACGCCGCAAAGTGGATGCTTTGGCCGACGCTGAGAAAAAAGCGGAACAGTACAGCAAGGACCTGTTACCAATCATGAACATCATTCGTGAGCACGCTGATCGGTTGGAAATGCTGGTAGACGATGAATTGTGGCCAATGCCGAAACTCAGAGAAATTCTGTTCACACGATAATTAGGAGATTCTCTAATCTACGAAAGGGCTGTCAATTGCAAAGACAGCCCTTTTGTTTCCGCTTGTGTGAAGGTATCAGATAATGGAAGTTAATCTCAGCAGTTACTTTGCTTCTCGAAATAATGTGCTTCAATAAGGGACGATTTGGCTGTCTGAATTCAAGTTCTGAGCATTATTTAACGGTTTTGCCATCATAAATCAATCCTTTTTCCGTTATTCGCCATACAAAATGTAAAAATCAAAGGTTCAAAGTTGCTCTTTCTTGAAAAGCAAATTGGCGTGTGCGATTTTTCAATTTGTTAATCTGTCGAATATTTACTTATTTTCGCTTCCTGTAATCGGAAAAAGATGCAAATGACCAACGTTACCAAATCCATCTTAAAGCTTTTCGCAGCCAGTGCGTTCATGTTTATCGCCGTTGCGGCGGGTGCGCAGTCAAAATACACTGAGAAGGCAGATCAAGCCTTCAAAACAGGTCAGTATTCAGAAGCAGCAAAGCAATATGTAATCGCCTACAACAAACTGAAAGGAGTTGAAGAAAAAGGCCGTGTTTGTTTTCAAATCGCCGAGTCTCATCGCTTGATGCAAGACAACAAGGGTGCTGGTGAGTTTTATCAAAAGGCCATCGACTTCAAGTTCGGTAAAGAAAACCCGGAAGTGTATTACCGTTACGCTGAGACGTTGCGTGAGCAAAACAAGTTTGATGAAGCCGTACAGCAGTACAACAAGTACAAAGAGAACGGAGGCGATAAGTCGAAAGCAAACGCTCGCATCAAGGAATGTGAAGACGCGGCTTTAGCCTTGGATCAGCCACCAACACGCTACGTTGTTGAAGCGGTGCCAGTGCTCAATACGGAGCAATTCGATTTCAGCCCGTCTTGGGGTTCAAAGAAAATGGATGAGCTCATCTTTGCATCATCTCGCCCATCATCTACGGGTGCAGGTGAAGACGTAATGTCTGGACAAAGCACCATGGACTTGTTCATCTCTGAACGCGATAAAAAAGGAAAATGGTCTACACCAGTTCCTTTAAATAACA
>JBJOIB010000325.1:0-3501 GCA_046047375.1 Bacteroidota bacterium | reverse complement strand
AAATCGCCAACCAAGAAAATCTCCTCCGCATCATCGGCAATGGTTCGAAGCCATTGCACGAGCTTTTTCTCTCGAAGCAGGCTCGACGCTGGGTCGGGAATTCCAAGATGAAAATCGCTGGCGAAATAAATTTTCTTCGGTGAACGCAATCGTTTGGGGTTCTATCAGTGACCGAATATTTTAGATAGCTCCGCTTCAAGCGCTCCGCCGCGCAAGTGCGTCTGGATAACCTTGCCTTCCTTATCAATCAGGATGGTGTGCGGAATACTCGAAACACCATATTCGGCTGCTGCCTCATTTTGCCAACCTTTAAGGTCGCTCACATGCCCGTCCCATTTCAACCCGTCCTGGGTTATCGCTTGCTTCCACTTGCCCTCATCGCTGTCAAGGGAAACAGAAAATACCTCAAACCCATCCGCATGATACTTATCGTAAGCTGCAACAACATTTGGATTCTCGCGGCGACAAGGTCCACACCATGAAGCCCAGAAATCAATCATCACCACCTTGCCTTTCAAATCACTCAACTTGCGCACTTTTCCACTCGGATCTTTCATGGCAATATCAGGCACTGAACTGCCAATGCCGTACTTCATGTTCTTCGCCGTATTCATCTCCTTCACCTGGCCTTGTTTACCAGCGTTTTGAATTTGCGAATCAACCATTTTGAAATAATACGAATGTCCGAAGTTGGCTGATAGACCTTCACGAACCTTTTTGTACACTTCAAGATCTTGGTTGATGTTGAGCTCAGAAAGAGCAGCTAACGTAGCAGGAGAAGAGATGTTGCTTTCAATAAATTGCAGACACTTTTCGCGTTTTTCCTTGTTCAGATCTACTTGCTGACTAAATACCTGCCCACGTTTTTCATTGGATAATGTAGGGTCTTGAATTTGGGCTTTCAGCTCGTTGTTTTTCTCAATGAGCGGACGCATATCGCGGTAGAACTGCTGCAACAAGGCCGAGTTTTTGGAACCAGAAATCTCAGCATTACGGTCGAATTCGTCTATCTGAGTGCACAACTTCAGGTTTTCTGTTGAATCTGTAATCACTACCAAAGCGCGCTCCGGGTCCAACATCAAACGGTAAAAATTCAACTCCAACGGTGTGCCGATGGCGAAGGAAAAGGAACCATCTGGGTTTACCAAAGTTGAATCGGTAATGACTGGACGGTTGTTTACAAAGCGCTGCAGATAAAGCATCTGGCCTTCCGCGCCTTTCACTGTTCCATAGATGTTGCTATCGGAGTTGGTGCCGCATTGAACAAGGCTAAATAAAGCGAATGTTCCAATTAATAGATTCCTCATAGTCAGATTCGATCGTTACAAGGGTGCAAATATCCTGAAAATCGCCCACATAGAAACAAACAAGGCTCAATCTTGCTTCGTATTTAGCTTTTATTCACGGCTCGCGAGCAATTCGTTGATCTTATTAAGCAATTTTTCAAAATTTTCAACCCGGGTTTCCATCGGAACTACCAACAAATCAAAATCAATAGCTTCCTTCATTCCTAGCAAGCGCATCGCATCTTTCTCTGTTGTGATGGGATAAAAACCCTCAGCTACCTTCTTTTTCCATGCAGCGATGTCACTGAACTGAAACGCGTAATGATCCCTGTAAGCTAAGTGTTCAAGCTCCTGGCATTGATTGTTGAGGTAATCCACCAACGGACTTGGATTGGCGATGCCGGTAATGAGTAGCAGCTTCTTGGGATACGCCGTAGATGTCATAGTACGCATGTCGTAGGGAGCACCATAAGCAACGTCAGACATAAAAATGGGTGTATCCGATGAAATTGCCAGGCGGTTTTTCAGTTGCTTGCGCTCGCTTTCAGGCAAATAAGCGCTGTTTGTAATAACCACAATGTCGGCTTGCCGCAATCTGCGGCGATGATCCCGCAATCGACCCACCGGAAGGTATTGGTCGTGATAGGGGAGAGAAGCTCCATGAATAAGTGCGATGTTCACGGTGCCACGTAACCTGCGGTGCTGCAGCGCGTCATCCAACAATACCACATCTGGCGCATCGGTGGTAAGCCGGCGAATGCCTTCCAAGCGGTCTTCACATACCGCTACCGTAGCTTCTGTACGCCACGTGTAGAGCAAGGGTTCATCGCCGCTGTTATGCGGCAAGGTAGAACGATTTATTTTCAGAAATCCGCTTGTCTTTCGGCCGTATCCTCGACTCAGTATCGCAACCTTACGATCAACTCCCAATGCTTGCGCGAGGGCAATGGTCATCGGTGTTTTCCCCGTTCCGCCAAGAGCGATGTTGCCAATAACGATTGTTTTTATTGCTCCCGTTTCGCTCTTAAACCATCCTCTGTCATAGGCTATATTGCGCAGAAGAACTACCAGTCCGTATAGCCAGGAAAACGGCAACAATATGTACCTTGCGTGCTTCAAAGGCCATGTCTATGGCTCCAAAGATAGTCAAATGAAGCTGAAAGAAATCATAGCTGTACTCGAAGCACTGGCGCCCCCATCTCTACAGGAGGAATACGACAATAGCGGATTGCTGGTAGGGAATGTTGACGATGACGTTTCATCCACATTGATCTCCCTCGACTGCACTGAAGCCGTGGTCCAAGAGGCCGTAAGTAAGGGTGTTAACCTCATCATAGCGCACCACCCCATTGTGTTTTCGGGACTGAAGCGCTTCAACGGCAATTCGTACATTGAACGCACTGTAATGTCTGCCATACGCCACGGCATAGCTATTTATGCCATACATACCAATCTCGATAATGTGTTGCATGGGGTGAATGGTCATTTCGCGAAGCAGTTGGATTTGCAACAGTGCACCGTGCTTCGGGAGAAAACCGACGTAATGCGTGCCATTTCGGTTTATGTACCAAAGGAACACGTTCATACAGTCCGAACGGCCATGTTTGAAGCGGGAGGCGGCAAAATCGGCAATTACGATCAGTGTAGCTTCAACGTGGACGGCACAGGAACTTTTCGACCGAACAACCAGGCGGAGCCGTTCAGCGGCCAAGCGGGTGTGCAAAGCGAAGATCAGGAGGTAAAGGTTGAGTTGGTATGCCCCTCACACCTCGTCCAAAAGGTTATTCGCGCTATGAAAGCGGCACACCCATACGAGGAAGTCGCTTACCATGTGCTTGCATTGGAGAATGGACTGCGCTCGGTTGGGGCCGGAATTATTGGCTACCTCCCTGAACCCATGGAGGAAAAGGATTTTCTGGATGCTCTCAAAGCCAAATTCGGTTCGCCAGTCATCAAACATACCGCCTTGCTAGGGAGGAAGATTCAAAAAGTAGCTCTCTGTGGCGGGTCAGGCGTTTTTCTGCTCCGCGATGCCATTCGGGCTGGGGCTGATATCTTCGTGACTGCCGACGTGAAATACCATCAATTCTTTGATGCCGATAATCAGCTGGTTTTAGCCGATATCGGACACTTCGAAAGCGAATACAAAACAGGCGAAATAATAGCTGCAGAACTAAAGCATTATTTTACTACCTTTGCCGTTCATTTTAGTACG
>JBJOIB010000324.1:0-4203 GCA_046047375.1 Bacteroidota bacterium | reverse complement strand
TGATGAAAACTATTTCGACGACAAGATCTTCAACGGCAACAGCATTCTTCGTCCTATTCACTACCCTCCTATCACGGCTGAACCAAAATCGGCAGTGCGCTCCGGCCAGCACGAAGACATTAACTTGATTACGCTGCTGATTGGGGCCAGTGCTGAAGGACTTCAGGTGTTGAACAAACAAGGCGAATGGGTCAATGTAACGGCTTTGCCTGATCACATTGTGGTGAATGTTGGCGATATGTTGCAACGTTTAACCAACAACAAACTCAAGTCTACCACGCATCGTGTAATCAATCCGCCTCGCGAAAAGTGGAACACCCCACGTTATTCTATCCCGTTCTTTCTACACCCGCGCTCAGAGATGCGATTGGATTGTCTTGAAAACTGTGTTAATCAAGGAGAACAAGCGAAATACGCCCCTATCTCTGCAGGAGAATATTTGAATGAGCGACTAGAAGAAATCGGTTTGAAGAAATGAAGCTTCGATTCAAAGACAATAGCATCCGTTTCAGGCTGAGTGCGGAAGAAGTAGATACGCTTTTGAATGAGGGATCCATTTTTATGGAAACATCATTTGGCGTAGCTGCCCCCAGTTTTCGGTGTGGAATTGTGGTGAAAGAAGTGATGGAGCCTGAAGCTGATTTAACAGACAACGTTCTCATTGCCACTATTCCGCCTGCCATAGCTGATAAATGGGCTGATTCACCATTGGTTGGTATCGATCATCGCATGGGGATAGGTGGCGGAAAATTTTTGCGCATTCTCATCGAAAAAGACTTCGGATTGTTGCCGAAAGATGATGATGACGGTCCGGAAACAGCGTATGCCGATTAAAGATACTCACGGACGATCTATAGATTACGTGCGATTGGCTGTGACTGACCGTTGCAATCTTCGCTGTTCCTATTGCTTGCCTGAAGGATTCACTTCTTTTTTGCCTAAAAAAGACCTCTTGAGCTTTGAAGAACTCTTTAGATTGCTCGAGATTTTGTCTGATATGGGAGTGCGAAAGCTTCGCTTCACTGGAGGAGAACCCTTTGTGCGTCAAGATCTTATGGGACTTATCCGCAAAGTTGCCAAAGCACATCTATTTGATTCTGTGCACATTACAACAAATGGCGTTTTGACTGCTCCGTGGATACCAGAGCTCGCTGATTTAGGCATTGCGAGCATGAATATCAGCATAGACTCTATACAACAAGAGCGATTCAAGCAAATTACTGGTCGTGACCAACTTACGGCTGTACTAAAAACGATTGAGTTAGCAGTAACACATGGCATTCGAACCAAACTGAATACCGTGGTGTTGTCAGCGCACAACACCTCTGAACTCATAGATTTGGTGCGGTTTGCAGACCAAAGCAACGTCGACATCCGCTTCATTGAAGAGATGCCATTCAACGGAACCGGCGAGATAAACGCAGATTTTTGGAACTACGAACGCATACTTCTCTCACTTCAGCGAGAGTTGAATCTGATTCCACTGCCTTCCTATCCCGGACAAACAGCCATGAATTACCGTTTGGATAATAGCAACTGCGTAGTTGGGGTTATTCCTGCTTACAGCCGCACGTTCTGTGGATCATGTAACCGACTAAGAATCAGTCCAAAAGGCGAAATAACTACCTGCTTATACGCTGCTTCAGAGCATTCTCTCTTTTCTCTTCTTCGCGCAAACAGCGCGGATGCAGACGTCCGAGACCTGATTGAAGCAGCGGTTGCGAAAAAGCCAGTGGATGGCTTTGTGGCAGAACGTGCTATGCTAGAACAACAACGAAGTTTTGCCACGATGGCATCAATAGGAGGATGATGGTAACTACAGAACAAGCGGATGCTCTGCTGAAATCATTTAACCTCCCGGTGACCACCGAAACGGTGTCGATTGAATTGGCTTACGGACGCGTGTTAGCGGAAGATGTATTGGCGGATCGAGATCAGCCTCCTTTTGATCGTGTAACCATGGATGGCATTGCCGTTCGAAGAAAAGACCTGGATGAAGGACTGGAACTTTTCACCGTTTTGGGACAGCAGTTCGCCGGTGACGAGCCAGCTCTCTTAACTGAAGTTCAAGGTGCTGCCATCGAAACAGCAACCGGCGCCTCCTTGCCTCTGGGGGCTGATATGGTACTCCCCTACGAATGGTTGGAACGTGAAGGTGATTTATGCAAACTGAACCGATCTGCCATTGGTGCCAAATCGAACGTACACCGACGTGGAAACGATCTGAAGCAAGGAGAAATTGCTCTGAAAGCAGATACACTTCTTGGTAGCGCAGAATTGGCCGTTGCCGCATCGTTCGGGGCAATGAATCTGACCGTTTACGCTCTGCCTAAATTGGCAGTTATCACCACCGGAAATGAATTAGTCGCTGTTCATGAGCAGCCGAAACCGCATCAGATTCGGCAGTCCAATGCCACAGCAATCACCGCTTTGCTCGCTGAAGAAAAGTACAGTTTTAAATGTTTCCATCTTACTGATAATAAAGACGATATAAGGTCTAAATTAAAGTCTTTGTTTAATCAATTCGATGTGCTTATATTCTCCGGAGGTGTGTCAAAAGGAAAGCACGATCATTTGCCGGAGCTGCTTCAAGAGGTCGGTGTTAAACCCTTATTTCATGGGGTTTCTCAACGTCCGGGCAAGCCTATGTTTTGCGGAACAGCTGATACTAAAATCGTTTTTGGTTTACCGGGCAACCCTGTTTCCGCCTTTATGTGTTCGGTTCGTTATGTGCTTCCATGGCTCAATCAACAGTTGCGTAAAAAGTCAGTTAGCTCTTCAGCTGTTTTGACGTGCGATCATCATTTCGAGCCCGCTTTGACCTTGTTCGTTCCTGTAAAAACAAAAACTATCGACGGTCAAGTAGTGGCGACTCCGGTTCAAGGGAACGGATCAGGTGATTTCATGCAATTGGCTGGAGCCGATGGATTTCTAGAACTTGACAAGGAAAGCACTACCTTTGAAAAGGGCACGGCCTTTCCGTTTTATCCTTTCCGATGAGCGATAAATTAAGTCATATAAGCAATGGAAACGCTCGCATGGTAGACGTTTCAGAGAAGAGCATCACTTTGCGGGAAGCTGTTGCGCGGGGTGAAGTACATTTCCCTGCCGATGTTTGGAAGCACCTGCAAGAAGAGAACTTTCACACACCCAAAGGGGCGATTGTGGAAACGGCGCGCATAGCAGGTATCATGGCGGCAAAGCAGACCGGGCAACTTATTCCATTGTGCCATCCTTTGCCCATCACCTTTTGCGATGTAACATTTGAAACCGCTGATCAGAAAATGGTTATTACTGCTACAGCGCGCATTCAAGCAGGAACAGGGGTTGAAATGGAAGCTCTGACTGCCGTGAGCGTTGCAGCTTTAACCGTGTACGATATGACCAAGGCTTTGTCTCATGACATCGCTATTGAACACGTGAGGCTGATACGAAAGACGGGTGGAAAAAAAGACGTGCATAATGGGTAGACATGGTGGATTAAATAAACCGGCCAAAGACACCTTCGGTTGGATGGACATTGGCTTTTTTGGCACCACCTGCGAACACATCCGCGCCGTGTGCGCGCAGCTTGCAGAACAACTTTCCGTAAGCACATGCTATGTTGATGCCGACCACCATCCTGAAGAATCGAAGGGGCTCTCCCCTGCTTTTGCAAATCAATGGATGCAAATAGGTGAAAAAAGCGAACTCCTGAGCCACGCGAACGTTGAAGAGGCGGGGCGAAAAATCAGGCATCTGCATCGAATCGCCTTGCTGAATGGCAATCACTTTGAGGCACCAAACACCGTTTGGATTTGGAACCCCGCAAAAGAGGCAAGTGCACGGAAAAGATCTCACCAAAGGCAGCATTGCCGCATTTTGGTGATCGATGATATCAACCATCTGCCCGCAGATTTGCGACGCGAGCTACCCGATGACCTCGTTGTTTTACCTAATGATAACGCGGGTTTGGCTGAGGCTATTGAACGTTTGCACCAGCCGCCAAAGCTGTATGGACTCGTTTTGGGAGGCGGAAATTCGACCCGTTTTGGCTCCGATAAGGCGGCGATGCGTGTGCATGACCAGCCGCAAATTGTGCGCAGCTATGAGTTATTGAAGCGGCATTGCGAAGACGTTTTTATAAGCACCACAGAAGCACGTGAAGCGGTCATTTCGGAGTTGTTTGACGCAGCGCCCCGCATGCTGCACGACCAGTTCCTT
>JBJOIB010000323.1:0-3887 GCA_046047375.1 Bacteroidota bacterium | reverse complement strand
TTGTACCTCTTCAACGACACCTTGTACTTCCGTAGATATGAGTACCGAACAGCAAGGGTTGTAAACAACTCAATCAATCGTCCGGCAAACTACATCACACTTGACAAGGGCAGTATCAATGGAGTTAGAAAAGGCATGGGAGTGATTGCCAATAATTCGGTGGTAGGCATCGTGAAAGACGTCAATGAATACTTTAGCACTGTTGTGTCGGTTCTGAATTCCAATTTCAGCCTGTCGGTGAAACTTTCTCGCACAGGAGCTTTCGGCCAGATTACTTGGCCAACGCACGACCCAACCATTGCTCAAGTGATAGAAGTGCCGAAGTACGCTAAGCCTAATATCGGCGATACAGTTGTAACAACAGGTTATTCTACTTATTTCCCAGAGGGTATTCTAGTAGGAATTGTAGAGTCGGTTGAAAGCCCAGACGGATCGAACTTTCTTGATTTAGAAATTCGTTTAACAACACCGTTTCATCAGCTAAACTACGTGCAAGTAGTGGATAATTTCTTGTCAAGGGAACAACTCGAATTGGAATCTCGTCAAAATCTGGAGGAAGCCCAATGATGTTTCCCTGGCTGAAAACCATATTGAGGTTGATATTCTTAGTCCTTTTGCAAGGGCTGATTGTAAACCGTCTCGACTTATGGCAAGGCTACATGCTGCCTTGGATATATATTTTTGGTCTTCTGATGATGCCCCTCGAAGCACCGCGCACACTTCGCATGCTGATTGGTTTTTTGACAGGTTTGGCTGTCGATATGTTCACCAATACGGCCGGAGTGCATGCGAGTGCATCTGTTTGTTTGACTTTCGCACAACCTTTTGTGCTTAAGGCCTTGGCTCCGAGGGAGGGATATGACAGCGGACTTCATCCAACCATACAAGACATGGGGGGGATTTGGTATATTACCTATGCATCGCTTTTAGCACTTGTTCACCACGTTTTGCTGTTTTTCTTGGAACTGTGGCGATTCAGTCCGTTCTTTTCAACGCTCGGAAAAGCGCTGTTAAGCGCGATGGCAACCGTGGTGTTTATGGTGCTCGGACAATATTTGATTTTCTCACAAGATCGGAGGCGGAAATGAACTTTGGGGATCGGAGATATATTATTTCTGCTATCATTCTCGCATTCGGAGCCATTTTCGTTTTGCGGTTGCTGACCCTACAAGTACTGAACGCAGATTATCAGGCGCGAGCCGCTGATTTAACGGAAGAGAAAATCCGCATATATCCGTCAAGAGGATTGATCTACGATCGAAATGGTACGCTGCTCGTCGCCAATCGAGCCATCTATGATTTGATGGTTGTGCCAAGAAAGATGAAAGATTTTGACACTGATGATTTGATTGCACTGGCTTCACTGGTCAATGTCGAACCAGCTGAATTAGACGAAGCCATCAACAAAGCGAAAAAGTATTCGAAATACAAACCTTCGGTTGTTCGAAAACAGCTCGATCCAGAAATTTATGCCAAGGTTAGCGAAAAGTTATATGCCTATCCAGGGTTTTTTGCGCAAGCCAGAACGGTAAGATCCTATCAACAAAACATTGGAGCCCACGTACTTGGAGATTTTGCCGAAGCTGGCCCCGAAGAAATTGAGGATGACGCTTATTACCGTTCCGGTGACTACATCGGGAAGAGTGGTATTGAACTTACGTATGAGAAAGAATTGCGAGGAACTAAGGGTTCGAAGTATGTACTTGTTGATGTTCGAAACAACATTCAAGAGAGCCTTAGCAATGGTAAATATGATACGGCCGCAGTTGCAGGAAAAGACTTAACTATTACTATCGATGCGGAATTGCAGGCCTATGCTGAGTTGCTGATGTCGAACAAAATGGGGAGCGTTGTTGCCATTGAACCCTCTACTGGAGAGGTCTTGACCTTGGTAAGTGCCCCTACGTTTGACCCCAACATCCTCATGGGTAGTAATAGAGGTGCAAACTTTCGAAAGCTTCAGACAGACAGTTTGAAACCCCTATACAATCGGGCTACTCAAGGGCTTTATCGGCCAGGTTCTATATTCAAGATGGTGCAAAGCTTGGTAGCGTTGCAACAAGGAGCGATCACCAAAGAGACACGTATCCATTGCAACCGAGGCGTTATTGGTTGTCATGGGAGTCACTCCTTCGATGATTTGGAAGGTGCAATCATTCATTCGTGCAATCCGTATTTCAGAGATGTTTTTAGGAGGATGATCGAACCGGGAGAGACAAGCAATCGATTCAAAGACTCACAAATCGGTATCGGTCGATGGAGCGCCGCCATCCGTAAATTCGGGTTTGGATCCAATTTGCAGTCAGATATCCCTGGTATTAAGGAAGGGAATGTTCCAGATCAAAAGTACTATGACGGTATCTATGGTGAGCTTCGATGGGCTTTTTCTACGATTTATTCTGTCTCGATAGGAGAGGGCGAGTTGCTTATTAACCCTTTGCAAATGGCTAATTTGGCTGCTATTATTGCCAACAGAGGCTATTACTATCCGCCACATGTGATTAAAAGCATTGATGGACAAGCCATTCCGGAAAAATTCACGACGAAAATTGAAACGGGTGTCGACAGAGAACACTTTTCTACCGTGGTGAATGCGATGGAAAAGGTTGTTGCTCAAGATGGAGGAACGGCTAGACGCGCTCGGATTGATGGCATTGCCGTATGCGGTAAAACGGGAACCGTTCAAAATGAGCCATATCCTGATCACAGTGTTTTCATTGCTTTTGCTCCGAAAGATGATCCTAAAATAGCCATTTCGGTGTACGTAGAATACTCTGGATTTGGAGGTACCTGGGCTGCTCCAATCGCTAGTTTGTTGATTGAAAAATACCTCAACGATAGTATAGCAGATCCGGAGAAGGAAAAACGAATTATAGAACAGGCGTTTGGAATGCCGAAGAAGAAATGACTAGGGCTCGCGGCGACATAAGAAGAAACCTGGATTGGGTGACCATCGGATTGTATGCTTTTCTGAGTGTACTGGGGTGGATGGCTATCTACAGTGCATCTTACGATGTTGACCATGCGCGAATATTTGATATGGAGGCAGAGCACGCCAAACAGCTCATTTGGATGGGTGTGTGTGGTTTGTTAGCCGTTGTAATCTTGAATATCGAAGGTGAATTTTTTATTCGAACCTCTCCCATTGCTTATATGCTGTCCATTTTGCTGCTAATAGCTGTATTGCTGGTTGGTAAGAAAATTGGGGGTGCTCGATCGTGGTTCGGAGTAGGGGCATTTTCGATTCAGCCAAGTGAATTTGCCAAAACAGCCACGGCGTTATTGCTAGCTTGGTTTGTAACTCGAACAGGCGTTCGGTTCAATGCGCTTTCGACACGACTTATTGCTGGTGCCATTATCGCCATTCCAGCAACGCTTATCATGATTCAACCAGATGCAGGAACAGTGCTTGTATTCTTGGGGTTTCTTCTGGCCCTTTACCGAGAAGGATTGTCTGGTAATATACTTTTGGCAGGATTTGGAGCTGTGGTGCTGGCAGTGGTCGCAATTCTCTCCGGCGCCTCAACCATTGACTATCCTTGGTATGGTGAACAAAGTGGCATTTGGCTAATGCTCCTGGTTTTGACTTTCCTAGGGTTGCTTTTATGGCTCCTCATCCGCAGTTTTGTTGTGCCACGCAAACGGAAAAAATCGTACATCGTTCTTGTGATTGGTTTGGTAGGCTCCCTGATATTTTCATATGCTACATTCGTCGGTATTGAGCAGGTACTGAAGCCACACCAAAAGGAACGCATATATGTGTTGTTTGGGATGGAAGTAAGCAATCCTGATGCAGATTACAACATACGCCATGCGAAAGCAGCAATTGGATCTGGAGGCTGGCTAGGTAAGGGCTACTTAAATGGTCCTATGACCCGCTATGATTT